>CAYGUO010000172.1:0-6388 GCA_964353095.1 uncultured Flavobacteriaceae bacterium
CAGTCGGAGGCACGGGGATCCAAGTCGACCATGGAATAAATTCTCTATCAATACAAGAAGTGAAATTGATGGTTCAAAAATTTTGGATTATCAAGGTAATTGGCGAGATATTTTTCAAAATTGGGAAGCCTTGGCATACGCTTATCCAGAATTTATTGAAAATATGATTCATAAATTCTTTAATGCCACAACCTTTGATGGATACAACCCTTATAGAGTTACTAAGGATGGTTTTGATTGGGAGATTATCGAACCAGATGACCCATGGTCTTATATTGGATATTGGGGCGACCATCAGATTATCTACTTGCTTAAGTTTCTTGAGTTTAGTGAAAAACACTACCCAAATCAGCTAGAAAAATATTTTGATCAAGATATTTTTGTTTACGCAAATGTTCCATATGTCATTAAAGACTATTCAGATATAGTAAAGAACCCAAAAGATACCATTGAATTTAATGCAAAACTTGACGAAGAAATACGTGAAAAAAGAGTAAAAATAGGAGCTGACGGTGCGCTTTTATCCGATAAAAACGGTGCGATCTATAAGGTTAATTTAATAGAAAAATTACTAGCTACTTTATTATCAAAATGTTCTAATCTAATACCAGAAGGTGGTATTTGGATGAATACGCAACGACCCGAATGGAATGATGCCAACAATGCGTTGGTTGGCAATGGCGTGTCGATGGTTACTTTGTATTATATGCGCCGTTTCTTTACTTTTTTTAAAGGTATAATAGAAAATTCGAGGCTACATAAGGTTCTTGTTTCTGATGAGTTAAAAACATTTTTCCAAGAAGTTTTAAAGACCTTTGAGGAAGCTGGACTAAAACTTTCAAAAGGATTCTCGGACCGCGGTAGAAAAATAGTTATGGATGGCTTAGGCGAAGCGGCAAGTACCTTTAGGCAAAACGTGTATAAAAATGGATTTTCTTCGCAAAAAAGTGAAATCTCTAAAGATTATTTAATCCAATTTATACAAAGCGTATTAATTGTTATTGATCATACCATAGCCGAGAATAAAAGAGAAGACAACCTCTATCATGCCTATAATCTAATGACGTTGGAAAATGATAAAGAAGTTTCAATATCTTATTTAAGCGAAATGTTGGAGGGTCAAGTGGCCGTGCTGAGTTCTGGATTTCTTTCATCAAAAGAGTGCGTATCTGTCTTAGACGGTCTTAAAAGCAGTAAGTTGTTTCGTGAAGATCAGTACAGTTACTTATTATATCCCAATAAAGAGTTACCGCGCTTTGTTGAAAGGAACAATATCGCTGTCACAGCAATAGAAAATTCAAAATTACTGCAACAACTGCTAAAGGATAGAAACGGTTTAATCATTGAACAAGATGTTACCGGCAGCTATCATTTTAATGGCAATTTTAATAATGCCAATAGTTTGAATGATGCATTGGATAATTTAGATGAAGCTTATCAGCCATTGGTCAGGCAAGAAAGAAAAGTACTATTGACAACATTTGAAAGTGTTTTCAATCATAAAGCCTTTACGGGCAGGTCAGGCACATTTTATGGTTATGAAGGCTTAGGGTCCATTTATTGGCATATGGTATCTAAGTTATTGGTAGCTGTTCAAGAGTGCTGCCTCAAAGCAATAAAAGAAGAAGAGACGGATGAGGTTATTGGTAAATTGTTGGAACACTATTATGAAATAAATGCGGGTATTGGAGTTCATAAATCTCCAAAATTATATGGTGCTTTTCCAACAGATCCTTATTCGCATACCCCTGGTGGTAAAGGGGCACAGCAGCCAGGGATGACCGGTCAGGTAAAAGAAGATATTTTAAGCCGTTTTGGAGAGCTAGGTGTTTTTGTTGAAAACGGGCAAGTATTCTTTGCCCCAGATTTGCTTCTAAAAAAGGAGTTTTTAGAACAACCAGCTATTTTTAAATATATCAATTTAAATAATGAAGAAATAGAGCTGCAATTGAAAGAAGGGCAATTATCCTTTACCTATTGTCAAGTTCCGATTGTGTATCAATTAGCTCAAAAAGAACAGATAGAAGTGACGTATAAGGGAGATAGGAAAGTCCAAATTCCATCACTTGAATTAGGTAGCAAAATAAGCACAGCCTTGTTTGAAAGAACAGGTCAAATAGAGCGTATAAATGTTTTTTTCAACAAAGATTAAGATGATGGTCAGAGTATACGGGATCTTATTTTTACTATTGGTTTTTTCATGTAAGGGTATTCCAAAAGACGGCTCAGTAGCATTAGACGGAAAAAAATTACTGGTTAACAATAGGCCATATATCATAAAAGGAATCTGCTATCATCCAGTGCCAAAAAACGCTAAACGTCGAGATTTTAATTTTCTTACGGAAGATTTGGCATTGATGAAAGAGTCTGGCATCAATACCATACGAGTTTATGAACCAATTGATGATTTGAAAGTTTTAGATGAGATTGCTGATTCTGGATTTAAATTAATTATTGGTTTTGGATACAACCAAGATGGGGTATTTGATATTAAATCGAGCACGTTTATCAATTATGTCAAAAAATATAAAGACCATAGTGCTATTTTGATGTGGGAGCTTGGTAACGAGTATAATTATCATCCCGAATGGTTCAATGACGATATTAAAAACTGGTATGCTGCATTAAATACAGCTGCGTTACAAATTAAAGAAATAGATTCTCAACACCCTATCACAACCGCACATGGAGAACTTCCAGATGAGTTGGCTTTGAAAATGGCAACCAATATTGATGTTTGGGGCATGAATGTATATCGTTGGGATGACCCAAGCGAAATTTTTGAGCAATGGCAAGCAATTAGTGACAAGCCAATGTATTTGTCAGAAGCTGGCGGTGACAGCTATATGACGATATCAAAAAATGGTTATCAAAAAGGGGAAAACCAAAAGGCACAAGCAGATGCCAATCAAAAGATATTGAATGCTGTTTTTAATAATTTAGATAGCAATTTGGGAGTAACCCTGTTTTCCTTTACTGATGGCTGGTGGAAAGCTGGGCAAAATGGTACTCAAAACCCTGGCGGATGGGCACCAAATAGTAGTGGTGTACCTTATGATGGAACGGCAAATGAAGAGTATTGGGGCATTATTGATTTGGATCGAAACAAAAAAGAAACTTTTGAGATAGTAAAAGCGAAATATACAAGCGTATCCAACTAACCTTAAAAAATGGAACTATGAAAAATCAATTGAAATCCATACACTATGTTTTTTTGGTAGCATTGTTTTTTTCTTGTAAAAATATTCCAGAACAAAAAGTAAAAACAACTCAAGTGAAAGAATTTTCAAATAAGACTGCATCAGCTATTTTAGGCAACCCTGAATATTTAGCGATGTCTTACGGTGGTTATAGACATATTGATCATGATATAGAACCAACCTTGGATGAACTTAAAGAAGACATGAAAATTTTAGCTGCAATAGGGGTTAAAATACTACGCACGTACAAAGTACATTTGCCTCATGCTGCGAACGTTCTCAAGGCAATAAATGAATTAAAAAAAGAAGACCCTACTTTTGAAATGTATGTGATGCTGGGCGCATGGATAGACTGTAAAAATGCTTGGACCGATCAAGAACCTGATCATTTTCAAGAAAGCGCTCGAAACGCAGTGGAGATTCAAGAAACCGTAAGGTTGGCCAAAAAATATCCAGATATTGTTAAGGTAATTGCTGTTGGTAATGAAGCAATGGTCAAATGGGCTGCTAGCTATTTTGTGCAGCCCGGGGTTATTTTAAAGTGGGTAAATCACTTACAAGATTTGAAAACTACTGGAGAGCTTTCAAAAGATCTTTGGATAACGAGCTCTGATAATTTTGCCTCATGGGGCGGGGGTGGCGCTGAGTATCATGTCGATGATTTAAACAAGTTGATTGAAGCTGTTGATTTTCTTTCGGTACATACCTATCCCATGCACGATACGCATTATAATCCGGTTTTTTGGGGTGTTCTTGAAGCTGAAAAAAACTTGTCAGATATCCAAAAAATACAGGCTGCCATGCTAAGAGCGAAGGAATATGCAATGAGCCAATATAATAGTGTGAAGGCCTATATGAACGGTTTACAAATTGATAAGCCTATTCATATTGGCGAGACCGGTTGGGCAACCTTTTCTAACGAGCTTTACGGAACCAATGGTTCAAAAGCTACCGATGAATTTAAAGAAGCCCTATACTACAATCATATTAGGGATTGGACGAATACAGCAGGAATTTCGTGTTTTTATTTTGAAGGTTTTGATGAGCAGTGGAAAGATGCCGCAAACCCAGAAGGGTCAGAAAACCATTTTGGATTGATAAACTTAAATAGCCAAGCAAAGTATGCGCTTTGGGACTTGGTAGATGAGGGGGTTTTTAAAGGGTTGACCAGAGATGGTAAACCGATTACAAAAACGTACGATGGAGATAAAGCTGCGCTAATGAAAGAAGTGCAGTTGCCTCCCAATAAATAATGAAACTTAAAATGGGCGACATATGGGTACATATTTAACAGTTAAAAGAAATAGCTTGATATTGGTATTTGTAGGCATAATGACTACTGGATGTATGAATAAAGAACAACAACTATCGGTAACAGTATATGAAACTTCTGCAAGTGGTAATAAATTGGAGCAGCTTAAAGAATTTTCTTCAGCGGATGAAGCCATAAAAATAGAACTGTTGCCTGAAGAACAATACCAGACGATAACCGGTTTCGGCGGGTCTTTTACGGAGTCTTCTGCACACCTATTGAACCAACTTGGCAAAGATAACAGGGCGAAGGTGATGGCAGCTTATTTTGGTGAGGAAGGTGCACAGTATTCATTGACAAGAACACATATGAATTCTTGTGATTTTTCCTTGAGCAACTACTCTTATGCTCCTGTTGAGGGTGATATGGATTTAGAACATTTTTCAATTGATGAAGACCGTGATGATATTATACCTATGATCAAAGAGGCTATGGCCGTTTCAAAAGACGGATTTAAGATAGTGAGCTCTCCTTGGACAGCTCCTATATGGATGAAGGATAATAAAGACTGGAGGGGCGGAAAGCTTTTGCCCGAATACAATGATACTTGGGCCTTATTTTTTTCAAAATATATAGATGCTTATAAAGCTGAAGGAATTGATATTTGGGGTTTTACAGTGGAGAATGAACCTTTGGGTAATGATAGTAACTGGGAGAGTATGCATTTTACCGCAGACGAAATGACGGCCTTTGTGCAAAACCACCTAGGACCAAAACTGGAGGCTGATGGCCATGAGGTAAAGATTTTAGGATATGACCAAAATAGAGAACATTTGAGTGAATGGGTCGATGCGATGTATAAAAATGAAGCCACGTCTAAATATTTTGACGGAACGGCCATACACTGGTATGCAAGTACTTTTGAAGTTTTTCCTAAAGAATTGCAATATGCACATCAAAAAGCTCCTAATAAATATTTGATACAGACAGAAGCCTGCGTTGATGCCGAAATTCCAAAATGGAAAGATGACGCATGGTACTGGAAAAAAGAAGCTACCGATTGGGGTTGGGACTGGGCACCGGAGAAGGATAAGCACTTACATCCAAAATATGCGCCAGTAAATAGGTATGCCAGAGATATCATCGGTTGTTTAAACAATTGGGTAGATGGGTGGATTGACTGGAATATGGTTTTAGATAAAGAAGGTGGCCCTAATTGGTTTAAGAATTGGTGTGTCGCACCTGTTATCGTTGACCCAGAAGCTGATGAGGTTTATTTTACACCCATTTACTATACCATGGCTCATTTTAGCAAGTTCATACGGCCTGGTGCAGTAAGAATTGGAGTAGCATCTTTAGATAATAATTTGTTGGTAACCGCTGCTAAGAATCCTGATAATTCTATCGTGGTCATCGTTTTTAATGAAGAACTTAAAGAAAAGAATATAGCGCTACAGCTCAGTGAAAAATCTATAAATATTTCCATAAGTGAGCAGGCCATACAAACAATATTGATTCACGATTAAGAAGAAAACGTTATAAGCGATTAACTAAAAACCAAATGATATGTCAAACCAAAGAATAGAATTAGGGAGCAAAGTGCCTATGGGTCAAAAAATTGCTTTCGGAATAGGTATGCTTGCCAATCAAATGTTTCCGGCGGCACTAGGTATATTCATGGTGGTTTTAGTGCAAGACTTAGGTTTTCCGGGATGGATGTGGGGCGTAATATTCTTCTTCCCAAGAATTTTTGATTGTTTTACTGATCCTATTATGGGCTTCATTTCCGATAATACAAAATCTAAATGGGGTCGAAGGCGACAATATGTGATTCTTGGAGGCCTTGTTATGGGTATAGCATTTATCATCATGTGGCAATTGTATCGGGATAGCGGTGTAGACTATAATTTTACTTATTTCATGATTTGGGCATTTG
>CAYGUO010000173.1:0-6322 GCA_964353095.1 uncultured Flavobacteriaceae bacterium
CTTATGCCCAAGTTCAGAATAAACACGATAACTAAAACCGGGATGAATGCAATACCCACCGGTTTCCCCTTTTTTGTTGATCGCAATATAGCCTACCTGAATATTCTTATAATCGGGGTCATTCTTAATAATACGATTTACAGCTTCTTCGCAAGCTGCTTGCGGAGAACGACCTTGTCGCATTAATTCTACCACTAGAAAACTCCCTACGGTTTTTACTATTTCTTCTCCTTGGCCTGTGGCTGTTGCACCGCCAATTTCATTGTCAACGAACAATCCAGATCCAATAATAGGAGAATCTCCAATGCGACCGGCCATTTTATAGGCCATGCCACTGGTGGTACAGGCACCTGAAATAGCTCCATTTACATCAATAGCTAACATACCAATAGTATCATGGTTTTCAATATTGATAACTGGGGCATATTTTGCTTCTTTTTTCCACTCTAACCATTCTGCCTTTGATTTTTTAGTGAGTAGATTTTCTGTGGAAAACCCTTTTTCATAAGCAAATTGTTCCGCACCTTTTCCTGCAAGCATTACATGAGGAGTTTCTTCCATGACTTTTCGAGCGACAGAAACCGCATGGGTTATATTTTGCATATAAACGACTGCGCCACAATTTCCTTCTGAATCCATGATGCAGGCGTCTAAGGTGACATTGCCATCACGGTCAGGTCTTCCTCCTTTACCAACCGATTGGTTGCTGATGTCCGCTTCTTCTATCTTTACGCCAGCTTCAACCGCATCCAATGCTTTTCCGCCTTTTTCTAAAACCTTCCAAGCTGCTTCGGTAGCGTTTGGTACGTTCCAAGTGGCAATAGCAATCGGTTTTACTGCTGTCATTGCAGTAGGGGGTCCTTTTTTCTTGTCATCGTTTTTGCAAGAGCTTAAAACAGTTGCTGAAAGAATTCCGGCTGTGGTGAGACTTGATTTTTTAAGAAAATTACGTCGTTGCATGCTTGGGTTGTTTATTTTTATTGACTATTAAATATACTATTATGTTGGTTGAAGTTTGTGCGAATTCATTAGAATCTGCTATTAATGCCGAAAAAGCAGGTGCAGACCGAATTGAACTTTGCTCAGAGCTTGGGGTTGGAGGGGTTACACCTTCTTTTGGATTGATAAGTTTGGTAAAGCAAAAACTGACTATTCCAATTCATGTATTAATACGGCCAAGAAGTGGTCATTTTACTTATTCACAATCAGAATTTCAAGTGCTGTTAAAAGATATTGAAATGTGTAAAGAGGCTCAAGTAGACGGAATTGTCACTGGAGTTTTAAAAGCAGATGCTTCTTTACATACAGGTCGAATAAGGCAAATTGTCAAAGCAGCGAAACCACTGCACCTTACATTTCATCGTGCCTTTGATTGGGTTGCAAATCAAAAGCAAGTTTTAAAACAGTTAGAAAACCTTGGCGTTAATAGCGTGCTAACCTCTGGAACACAAGTAACTGCTGAACAAGGCATGGAACAGCTAAAACAATTATATGATTTAGCTACTAATATTACCATCATGCCTGGGGGAGGAGTGAACGCTAATAATATAGAGGGGTTCAAAAAAGCAGGTTTTAGAGCAATCCATCTGTCAGGTACTTCATTTGTAAATAGGGTGGCTCTGAATCAAAAAATCCCGATGAATTCTCAAAAACATTTGGTTCAAGATGAAATTGCGGTAACGAATGAAGAAATTATTCGTCAAATAGTGCAACGAGTTAAATAAAACCCGAAGAAATACTGGTCCTTTTCTGAAAGGAATAACTTTATAAAAATATAATATGCTACGTTGGATTGTTTTTATTGTTATCTATTTCATCTTGAGTTTTTATGCCCTACAGGCAGTTAAAACCGCTTCAAGATTTCCTTGGGTACATTACTTGTTTATAGTAGTATCCCTTGTGATTATAGGTAATTTTATTTATCAGTTTTCTGGTTCAGACCAGGGAAGGGTATTAACAAAGCCAAAAAGTTATGCATTTGGATTTTTATTGGCTATGCTTTCTTTCTACCTAATTACGATAACATTCTTGTTTGGTGAGGATATTTTTAGGCTATTTACGGGCTTTTATAATAAGTTATCCGGAAACTATAAAGAGTTCGGTATACCCTCACGAAGAAGGTTTTTGAGTTTGCTAGGACTTGGTATTGCGGCGTTACCCTTTGGGGCACTACTCATGGGAATGTATAAGGGCAAATACAATTTTAAGATATTAAAGTATGAACTTGAGTTTGATGACTTACCTAAGGCTTTTGACGGATACAAAATCACTCAAATATCAGATATTCATAGCGGTAGTTTTGATAATCGCAAAAAGGTCGCTTATGGAGTTGATTTAGTAAATAGGCAAGAGAGTGATATTATTTTGTTTACTGGTGATATTGTAAATAACAAATCAGAGGAATTAATACCGTGGGTTGATTTATTTGAAAAATTAAAAGCAAAGGATGGGTTATTTTCTATTCTTGGGAATCATGATTATGGCGATTATGTGGAATGGGATTCGGAGGATGAAAAAGCTCAAAATTTAGAACATTTAAAAGTGTTGCAAAAACAGATAGGTTTCGATTTGATATTGGACTCCCATCGATATTTGGAAAAAGATAACCAAAAAATTGCCTTGGTAGGTGTTGAGAACTGGGGTAGGGGTGGCTTTAAAAAAGCAGGAGATTTAGAACGCGCAAAAATTGGAATCAAAAAAGATGATTTTAAAATTTTAATGAGCCATGATCCTTCTCATTGGGAAGATGTTGTTATTAAAGATGATTATCATTTTCATTTGACACTGAGCGGGCATACCCACGGTATGCAATTTGGTGTTGAAATTCCGGGTTGGATAAAATGGAGTCCTGTAAAATGGCGCTATAAATATTGGGCCGGTATTTATAAAGAAATGGGTCAGTACATTAACGTCAACCGTGGGTTTGGGTTTATTGGATATCCAGGACGGGTAGGAATTTGGCCTGAGATTACTGTGATAACACTGAAAAAGAAGGGTTTAACGTGATTTTAACCTAAATCAGCTGGCTAATGGCTTGGCTTAATGTATTACTTTAACATTTTTTCTTACTTTTGAAATGTAAAATAACCTATTTACCATGTCCAAATTTGGCGAACTTATTGATTTAAATATTCCTGTACTGCTAGACTTTTATGCGGACTGGAACGAACAATCAACTGCTATGCATCCTGTACTTAGAGATGTAGCTGCTGCCCTTGGTGACAAAGGCAAAGTAATTAAAATAGACGTTGACAAAAATAAAGAATTATCTCAGGCACTTCGTATAAAGGGCTTACCTACCTTGATGATTTATAAAAAAGGAGAAATGGTTTGGCGTCAAAGTGGTGAACAAGACGCCAATACGCTAATTGGTATCCTTAATGAGTACACGCATTAATTTAGTGTTACTACCTGTTTATAAAAATATTTTTAGGTTGCCATGTTTATATGCATGTATTTGACCTAAGCACTACTACTGCTCAATTTGCACCCCGTCCTCCACGGCTGGAATAGTATCTAATAAAACCCCTTCCAAAGGTATGGAGTCTTCTAAATCAGGGTCTATGATATTGGGTTGGCTTAAATATTCTTGATCTTCTTCACCGATAAATTGAGAGAACATGTCAATATATTCATTGAAAATCAATGTTTCCTTTTCTGCCAATTCCCTATCTTGATTTCGAATCAGAATATCAATATTCCGGCGATATGCTTCCATGTCGGTCAAAATATTTTCCAATTTATCATATTGCTCGTCTCTTGGTATACCTGCATAATAGGCCAAACGCTCTTGATAAACGGTTTTTAGTTTTTGAAAAAGTTCACGAGCTTTGGTTTGTTCGCCAACTTTGTAGTAACCATCCATAAATGGTTCAACGAAAGCGTAAAATCCAAAATGCTCAACAGGCATATTGGTCATGGCCATATCAATGATATTTTTTGCCTTTTCTATTTTTTCTTCCTCAAGTAATTGCTCCATTAAGCGCGCAAGATTACTTCGGAATGATAAGCCTTGTGAGCGTGTTTGGGGGTCGTGATAAATATCCGGGCTAGCAGTATTTCCCCATTCCCACTTTTGAACAATGTCATACATTAATTCCGTATCAATACGTCCCATTTCATAAGGACTGTCATTCTTGGTTTTAATTGGGACCAGCTTATACACCAAACCATCTAACTGTAAATACTCTTTCATCCAAATGTATTCTGCTTTGTCAAAGCTTCCGCCTGAAAAATAGATGGGACGTTTCCAATCATTGTTTGCGAGGACATCCAACATTAAAATACGGTTTTTAGGAAGCGCACTGGTTGGTAGGTCGATATCAATATAATCCAATATTAAATCTGCATCTTCTGGTTTCACCAAGCCACTTTCCAAAACGTTCTGTTTGTTTACCGGAACTCTAATCTTGTTAGTAGGGTAGTACACAATTTCTTGGGTACTTTTAGGGTAATCACTGATATCACGACCTTGTTTTTCAAAAAGATGTTTGAATTTGGTTTGGGGCTTATCACTACCAATCCAGTTCATAAAGTCTTTTATATTCCAACGACTATCGGTGACAGCTTGATGGTAAACTGCGTCCCGTGTACCGTATTTATATTTGTCATGTGTTAGTTGAGACGGAATGGGGTCACTATCATAAGCCTTTCGCTTCATTTGGTCAATGTACCAATCTGTAGCAAATAAACTGGTGTTTACTACGCGGACATCCGTGCGGTGCCCTTCAATATCTTGAGCGTACCAAAGAGGGAAGGTGTCATTGTCACCTATGGTAAATAAGATTGCCCCAACGTCTTCTTGGCAAGAATCAAGATATGATTTCGCGGTAGATTTTGCGGTGTAACGCCCTGAACGGTCATGGTCATCCCAATTTTGAAATGCCATTAAAAGCGGTACAGCTGCAAGACATAGTATCGTAATAATAGGAGCCGCCAGTTTGGGTTTAAGTAGTTTTTTCACCTCTTCAAACAGTCCGTAGACACCAAGGCCTATCCATATCGCAAAAATATAAAAGGAGCCCACTAAAGAATAATCACGTTCCCTTGGTTGAAAAATATAGGGGTTGGTATAGAATTGAATGGCAAATCCGGTAAACATAAAAAATACGAAAAGCACCCAAAATTGTTTAGGGTTCTTTGATATTAAAAAGACGATGCCTATTATACCCAGCAACAGCGGTAGAAAAAAGTAAGTATTTCTGGCTTTGTTGTCCAAGACATCGCTGGGCAAATTGTCTTGACTGCCTAAACGAATACTGTCAATTGTTTTAATGCCACTTAGCCAATGTCCATTTTCATCATAGCGGCCTTGAACATCGTTTTGTCGTCCAACAAAATTCCACATAAAATAACGCATATACATGTAGCCGAATTGAAACTCGAACATGTACGTCATGTTATCCATAAATGTAGGAGGCAGCACCTCAATATAGTCGCTAAACTCTCTCAAAAACTGAACATATTGTTCTGTGTCAATCTCACCAGAAGCGTCCATTTGCTTAAACTGGTTTACTGCGTCCCTTAATTGGGTTTCAGAAATATATTCCGATTTGATTTTAAAATCCAGCCTACCAAAATAGCGCATGTAATTTTCAGCGTGTTGTTCGCTCCAAAGTCGTGGCAAAAAACCAACATGTTTTTTATTCGGGCCTTGCATGGCATTTTCGTAATTGTTTACAATAACATATTTACCAAGCTTTTCGTCCTTTTCATATTTTGGCTTGTCATCAATATCATCACCGGGTCCAGCAAAGGTGTTTGAGAAATAAGCGCCATAAAAAGGGCTTTCAACGCCAGGGTATTGTTCTCTATTATAGTATGCTAAAAGGGAGCGCGCATCTTCGGGATTATTTTCATTTACCACGGTTTGTGAGTTGGCGCGGATTGGGAGCATTAGCCATGATGAAAACCCAAGCGTCAAAAACATAAAACAAAGTACTATAGTATTTGCTGTATGGTAGTCGTTTTTTCTGGTGTACCGTAGGGCAAAATAAAATACGGCTATAAAAACAAGTCCCATGATGATGGTACCTGAATTGAATGGAAGTCCGATTTCGTTGATAAAAAATACTTCACTCCAACCAAATACTTTCAAAATATAAGTCAAAGAGAATTTATAGACCAACATTAAAATACCTACAACAATAGCATTGGCAATAACGAAATTTTTAACCGTTACTTTTTTACAGGTTTTAAAATAATAAAGCAACCCAATTGATGGGATGGCCAAAAAGCCCATAAACTGAATTCCAAATGTAAGGCCAACAACAAAACAAATAAGCAACAACCATTTGTTGCCGCGCTTTTCATGAAGACTGTC
>CAYGUO010000174.1:0-6305 GCA_964353095.1 uncultured Flavobacteriaceae bacterium
GGCAAGTACTATGTGCACCTTATCGGTGCCATAATTTTGTTATGCTATCTCAATGAAACGTTTTGGCTTTGGTAAGGTCTCTTCTTTCTTTGGAACTAGCAATGTTAATATTCCGTTTTCATAGGAGGCATTAATTTTACTTCCATCAACCGTTTCAGGCAAAGTAAAAGCCCTTTTAAATGAGGTGTACGTAAATTCTTTTCTCGTATACTTCTCTTCTTTTGATTCCGTTTCTGTTTTTACTTCAGATGAAATAGTGAGTACATCGTTGTCCAATTCGATGTTAAAATCATCTTTTTTAAATCCGGGAACGGATAGTTCCAAAGCGAAGTTTTCTGCGTTTTCTTTAATATTAACGGCAGGAATGTGCTGGTTTGAATTTTCGATACCTCCAAACCAATCTGGATTAAATATATCATTCATTAACCCAGGAAATATCAAATTGTTTCTTTTAACTAAACTCATGGTGATTCATTTTTAAAATTAAACTCACCATCGTATAGTCAAAACCTATACCAACCAAATTTTAATGCCATTGTGGCATTTATGCTGTTGTATTTCATGTCATAATGACACTTTTTAGTTTTGATGTGCTTTGAAAATATTGATAAGTACTTGAGGTGGTACGACCTTGTTTGGGTACTGGTGCATCACTTCTAAGACCTGACCAATTGCTGAAGGACGAAGCCCCATCCATAAACCAATGTTATGCAGTCGCTCTATTTCCTTTTTGTGCTGCTCTTTATCCACGTTCATCAATAGCAGTAGTCTATGAAATTGAACTATCTTTTCGAGCTGGGTAGTGGCTTTTTTAATCGGTGTCTTTTCCTTTAATAAAGTATCCAAAGAAGATTTTTTCACGTCAAGTAAATGTGCGACACTCAATAAAAAATCATACTCTGAAACCTTAATTTTATAATCTACGCGAGCAAAATCTATTAATTGGCTTAATACACTAAGTTTGTCTTGGTAGGTATTCATAGTAAAGGGATTACCCTATAATAACTGCAATAATTTGGTTTTCGTATACCAAAAAAAATCCTGACGTGTATCAGGATTTTTCAGCTAATTCAAATAACTATATGTTATACAGCTATTCTCACAGGAACTGTGTAAGTTCTACCTTCTTTAAAACTGGCAACGTCCACTTTTTTATAGTTTAAACGTCCTTTAACAAAACCTTCCAATGAATCATCTGCCGTATCCACGGAAAGCACCACTAGTTCGCCTTTTTTATTGATAGTAAATTTTACGTTGGCCGTCAGATCTTCTTTAAGGTCGAAAGAATTACTTTCTAACATCTTGTGAATCTGATTTGCTAAACTCTTTTTGGTGTTACTTGGCTCTGAAGTGTTGTTTGCCGAAACATTACCAACTGCAAACATAGCGGCAGCGACTAGTACTAAACTAATTTTTCTCATGACTTGTTGTTTTTACCTCCTTTTAGATTTCAGGAAGCTGATTAATAATTGATTGATGATGTAATACTAAAAAGACGTTCTAAAAATTGAATTGTTACATTAGGTTTTACTTTTAACACTTTTTTAATGTCTTATCGTCTCTTTCTAGTGTAACAATAGCTGACGTATTCTAAAAATTGGGCCATAAAAAAGCCTGCCAAAGGATTAAGAATAATCGTCTTTCCGACCCCGAGTATTCGGGACAGAAAACTGTTATTTGATTTCAAAAAGATTCGAATTACTTCGTGACACGCAAAGGCATAAAAAAAGAGGCGTAAACGCCTCTTTTTTTTTAGCTTAAAACATGATAAAGTTTAAGCAAGTACTGCTTTCACTTTATCAGCTGCTTCTTGAAATTGAACTGCAGAATGCACTGCAAGTCCAGAATTGTCTATAATTTCTTTTGCAAGTTCAGCATTTGTACCTTGCAATCTTACAATGATAGGCACTTTTATGGCGTCTCCCATATTCTTATAAGCATCTACAACGCCTTGTGCAACGCGGTCACAACGAACGATACCACCAAAAATATTAATCAGAATTGCTTTTACCCCAGAGTCTTTCAAGATTATTCTAAAGGCTTCCTCTACTCGTTTTGCATCTGCAGTACCTCCTACGTCCAAGAAATTAGCTGGTTCACCACCTGCCATTTTAATCAAATCCATAGTAGCCATCGCAAGACCTGCCCCATTCACCATGCAACCTACATTTCCGTCTAAATCCACATAATTTAAACCTACCGCACGTGCTTCAACTTCAATGGGATTTTCCTCTCGTAAATCACGCATCTCGGCATATTGTTTTCTTCGGTAAAGTGCATTATCATCTATAGATACCTTAGCATCAACAGCCATAATTAAATCATCCGACGTTTTTAAAACCGGATTAATTTCAAACATACTGCTATCACTTTCCACATAGGCTTTGTACAAAGAAGCAACGAACTTGGTCATTTCTTTAAAAGCAGTACCGGACAATCCTAAGTTAAACGCAATCTTTCTTGCTTGAAAGGGCATTAAACCAACAGCTGGGTCAATCTCTTCGGTGAAAATCAAATGTGGTGTTTTTTCAGCCACTTCTTCAATATCCATTCCCCCCTCGGTAGAATACATAATCATATTTCTACCCGTACCACGGTTTAACAATACCGACATGTAGAATTCATTTGTTTCACTATCTCCTGGGTAATACACATCTTCAGCAATCAAAACTTGATGTACCTTTTTACCTTCAGCAGAAGTTTGCGGTGTTATCAAATTCATCCCTATAATGCTACCCGCTATCTCTTCAACTTCTTTTAGATTTTTGGCTAATTTAACACCACCTCCTTTACCACGACCACCGGCATGAACCTGAGCTTTGATAACATGCCATCCTGTTCCCGTTTCTTGGGTTAGCTGTTTTGCTGCATCCACTGCCTCCTTAGCATTATGGGCAACGATACCACGTTGAATTCGCACTCCAAAACTTGCCAAAATTTCTTTACCTTGATATTCGTGAAGGTTCATATATTGTAGAATTATATTAAGTAACAAAAATAGGAAACCACAAGTAGAATTAATAATTAAAAGCGAAGAATTAAAAATGCTTTTAACGAATGACTACAAATGCTTAATCCACTTTAAAATCCTCAAAATCCAAAGGGTCAAAATTCTTAAAATGCCCATTCATTTCAATAACCGCCTTGGTATTGTTAATTTGTTTGAGAATGGTAATTGTTGACTCTAGGTGTAATCGAATGTAGTTTAAGCGTTCTGTTTCATTGGTTAATTGCAAGAGTTCATACTCTTGTGCAAAAGAAAGTCCCATTTTATGGGCAAACGCATAGCTATTAAATTTATCGGACGGAACATTAGGCAGTTCAACACCCATTAACACATACAATTGTTCAATCTTCTCTAAAACATCTTGCCGTAAAACCTCATCTGCATCATTATTGGCATCCAAAAACTGAATTTCACCACCAGCATAACGCTTACCTTCCATTTCATTCTCAAAAGTCAACACCTTAAATACTTGTCGGGCCACACAGACCACGTCCATCTCACCACCTTCATAGGTATTTACCACTTCAACCAGTTGAACTTCTGTACCATATTCAATCTTTTTATCAATGTAAACCGGTATTCCAAAAGTAATGGCCTCCATACGGCAATCATTAATCAAATCTCGGTATCGTTCTTCAAAAATATGTAAGGGAACCGTTTCCCCTGGAAAAAAAACGGATTGTAAAGGGAATAAAGGTAGTTTCATGTAGCTGATTTTTTTTCGAAATTAAGCACAACGCCATTATGATACAACTTTCATTAATTGTTATTTTTATAACAATTTGTTGTATTTATTTGATTGTCATGATTATTTTTGTTTCTCATAAAGCTGTAAATTAGTTTTGGATAAATCTTGATTATGGAAAATGCTGAATTATTGAAAATTGTAAAAAGCCACGGAGCACCACTATATGTTTACGATGCTGAAAAAATCACTTCGCAATACAAAAGGCTTACCAATGCTTTTAAAGGCGTAAATCATTTACGCCTAAACTACGCAGCAAAGGCATTATCCAATATTTCCGTTTTAAGATTAATGAATTCCCTGGGTAGCGGATTGGATACTGTATCCATTCAAGAAGTCAAACTCGGCTTGCTTGCAGGTTTTAAACCAGAGCACATCATTTTCACACCCAATGGCGTATCTCTTGAAGAAATTGAAGAGGCAGCTGCGCTAGGGGTTCAAATTAATATTGACAACCTATCTGTTTTGGAACAGTTTGGAAGTAAACATCCGGATGTTCCTGTGTGTATTCGAATTAATCCGCATGTGATGGCAGGTGGAAATTCCAATATTTCCGTAGGACATATTGATTCTAAATTTGGAATTAGCATCCACCAAATCCCCCATTTACTGCGTATTGTTGAATTGACCGCAATGAATATCAATGGCATTCACATGCATACTGGCAGTGATATACTTGATATTGATGTATTTCTTTACGCTTCGGAAATTCTGTTTGAAACCGCTAAAAATTTTAAAAACTTAGATTTTATAGACTTTGGTAGCGGATTTAAAGTTCCCTATAAGGCAGGCGATATTGAAACCAATGTTGAAGAACTGGGCAAAAAGTTGACTACACGTTTTAATGAGTTCTGCGAAGAATATGGCAAGCCTCTAACATTAGCCTTTGAACCAGGAAAATTTTTGGTCAGTGAAGCCGGTTATTTTTTAGCTAAGGTAAATGTGGTGAAACAAACTACCTCTACTGTTTTTGCAAGTGTCGATTCTGGTTTTAACCACTTAATTCGGCCTATGCTTTACGGTTCCGCCCATGAAATAGTGAACATCTCCAATCCAAATGGTCGCGAACGCTATTATTCCGTTGTGGGCTACATTTGTGAGACAGATACCTTTGGCAGTAACCGCAGAATCAACGAAATTAAAGAAGGTGATGTTTTGGCCTTTAAAAATGCTGGGGCCTACTGCTTCACTATGGCCAGCAACTACAATTCGCGCTACCGACCAGCTGAAGTTCTCTATTATCAAGGTAAGGCGCATTTAATTAGAGCAAGAGAAACCTTTGATGATATTTTAAAGAATCAAGTAGATATTTCAGAAGTATTTGAAGCAAAACAAACAAAGGCCATGGCGAAATAATTTGGCATAATTTTCGTTAGTTTTAATGGTGTCGAAAGACTAAAAGCGAAATGCGGAATTATGAAACAATTATTACTTGCTATAACCCTATTGGTCAGTATAAACCTATCAGCACAAGAAGTACAATGGCTTTCTTGGGATGAAGCGGTTAATCTTGCCAAAACGGAAACAAACCCTAAAAAACTTTTTGTTGATGTCTACACGGATTGGTGCGGATGGTGCAAAAAAATGGACAAGGATACATTTCAAAATCCTGAAGTGGCGGCTTATATGGCCGAAAACTTTTATATGGTGAAAATGGATGCTGAAGGAAAAGAACCTATAGAATATGATGGTAAGACCTTCAAATTTGTGCCACAGGGCAGACGTGGATATCATGAACTTGCAGCGGCACTTTTACAAGGGAAAATGAGTTACCCAACGGTTATTTTTTTAGATGAGGAACTTAAAATGCTTTCGCCTGTACCAGGTTATCAAAAAGTAGAACCCTTTATGCAAATAGCGCGTTACTTTGGTGACGATATCTATAAGAATAAGGACTGGAAGTCTTATTCGGGGGTTGGGAAATAGGGACTTAAAATTACTTTTGTATTTACTTTATTTGGTAGCTCCCTTATTTAAAAGGTAGGCAACTACATCATCATGATTTCCGCGTTTTGCCATTTTTAATGCACTTCTTTTTTCAGAATTAAGCGAATATCCATCCCTTACTGAAACATTAACATCTGCGCCTTTTTCAATCAAGTATTTCACCACTTCTAAGTGTCCGTTCCAAGCTGCTCCAATAAGAGGGGTTTCATCTCCTCTAATATGAACATTAACATCGGCTCCTGAATTAACTAAAAATTCAACAATCTTTAAATACCCTCTTTTTGATGCCATAATTAATGGGTTACCATCTCCTCTACTTTCTTTATTCACATCAGCGCCTAGATTTACCAATGCTTTCACCATTTCTATATTCCCAGAAGATGAGGCACGTATTAAAGCGGTACCATCACCTATCACCGCCTCATCAATATCAGTACCGTATTCAACCAAGAGTTCTAAAATCTCTTTACTGCCTGACGCTCCGGCTAAAACCATGGCGTTTCCATCTCCAATTACCGCCTTATTGGGATTGGCCCCTTTTTGCAACAATAATTTTACTATTTCAGGATTTCCCCCTTTAACGGCAGACATCAGCGGTGTTCCATC
>CAYGUO010000175.1:0-6295 GCA_964353095.1 uncultured Flavobacteriaceae bacterium
ATATCAATATCATTATCAATAGTCTTTGGTATCCCAACAACACTAATTTTCAAACCTCTTTTTTTGATTTCTTCGCCAATGGCATCTGCTCCTTTTAAGGTACCATCGCCTCCAATGGCGAACAACATATCAATATTATTAAATATTAACGTATCCACCATTACGGAAACATCTTGGCTCCCGCGTGAAGAACCTAAAATTGTACCTCCAAATTGATGAATATCTTTGACTGCATCTGGGGTAAGCTCTTTAAAACCATGCCCCATATCAGGATTCAAACCTTCATAACCATAAGGCACCCCTAAAATTTTCTTCGCACCATAAAAATAATGCAACGCCATCACCACACCACGAATTACGTTGTTAATACCCGGGCATAAACCGCCACATGTTACAATTGCAGCAGTTACCTTTTTAGGCTCAAAAAAAATGTTTTGACGTGGGCCTGCTTTTTCTAAACAAGCAGGTTCTTGATTGTTTTCAAGGCAATTATTGAAGGTTTCCAGTGACAAATCATGAATGATTTTATCATTGTCATCAATAAAACTGAAAATATTATCTCCCCTCACAGTACTTAACTGAAGGGGAGATTTTACATTGGGCGTACCCAAATTTTGAATTTGAAATTTACTCACGTTTCTATTTGTCTATTAAAAATGGTCGTTCAGACTATGATGTGAATCAATTAATGGACCCCCATTCATGATTTCTTCGGACGCTTGATTCGCGAATTTATCAAAATTAATATGGAATGAGTGAGCCAATTGAATTGCTTTGCTGACATAAACTCCTTTTTGAAGCCAAGTATTCATTGGATCTAAAATCTCAGTTGGTACACCAGGACAGTATTTAGGCATATGCAATCCAAAAATCGGATGCGCATCAAAATCTACATTATCCAATTCGCCTTCCAATATGGCAGAAATCATAGCTCTAGTGTACTTTAATTTGATTCTTGAACCTACTCCGTAAGGGCCACCGCTCCACCCGGTATTAATCAACCAGACATTCACACCCGCTTCGGTCATTTTCTTACTTAACATCTCAGCATAAACTGTTGGATGTAATGGCATAAAAGGCTCGCCAAAACAGGCAGAAAACGATGGGACGGGTTCTGTTATACCCGCTTCAGTACCCGCCACTTTAGCCGTATAACCAGAGATAAAATGGTAGGCTGCTTGCCCTGGCGTTAATTTAGACACCGGAGGCAAAACCCCAAAGGCATCACAGGTCAAAAAGAAAATATTCTTCGGATTGGAAGCATAAGAAGGAACCACAATGTTATCAATATGGTCAATAGGATAACTTACCCTAGTATTTTGGGTAATGCTACTATCAAAGTAGTCCACTTCTTTGGTTCCTTCCTTAAAAACAACATTTTCAAGCATTGCACCAGGTCGTATTGCACGATAGATGTCCGGCTCTTTTTCTTCCGTCAAATCAATAACTTTGGCATAACAACCCCCTTCAAAATTAAAAATAGTGTTCTCAGCTGTCCAACCATGTTCATCATCACCAATCAATTTTCTGTTGGGATCCGCAGATAATGTTGTTTTACCAGTACCTGATAGTCCAAAGAAAATAGCGGTATCCCCATCTTGACCAACGTTAGCAGAACAGTGCATTGGCAGCACATTCTTTTCTGTTGGAAGAATAAGGTTCAATGCTGAAAAAATACCTTTTTTCATCTCACCTGCGTATGCAGAACCACCTACCAAAGCTACTTTTTTAGTAAAATTTAAAATGGAAAAATTACCATCAAGAATTCCAACTTCCTTAGGGTTTGGAGCTAGATAACCTGGGGCGCAAAGCACCAACCAGTCTTCCTCGAAATTCTCCAACTCCTTTTCAGAAAGTCTTAGAAACATATTTTTGATGAAATAGTTGGACCAAGGATATTCCGTAACCGTTCTCACATTAAGTTGATATTTTGGATCCGCACAAACTGCTCCATCACGAACAAATATCTCCTTACATGAAAGGTATGCTGCTATTCCTGCTTGAAGAGTATCAAAATTTTCTGGAGAAATTGGCTTATTTGTTCTTCCCCACCATACCGTATCTTTAGTATAGGCATCTTTTACCAAAAAACGATCTTTTGGTGAACGCCCCGTAAATTTCCCGGTATTTATACATAATGTACCATTCTCAGTTTCTGTACCCATACCACCTTCAACAGTCATTCGCTGAAGGGTTTCAGCATCCATATTCCAACGTATGGTATCACTGTTGATTCCGTACTTTTCTAATGTTTTTGTTTGTCCCATAATCATATTCCTAAAAAGTTAATTTAAACTGTTATTTAAAAAGCCCAAATCAATGGCACGAGAACTATAGTCGCTATAAAAAACAGCAACAATAGTGGCCCACCGACCTTGACATAATCTATAAATTTATAGCCACCGGCAGATAGTACCATGGCGTTAGTTGTTGTTCCAACAGGAGTTAAAAATGCAGTTGATGCACTAATGGCAACCGTTATCAAAAAAGGTTTTGGCGAAACACCTAAAGAGGTGGCTGCCAGTAAGGCAATTGGCGCCATCAGAACAGCGGTTGCTGAATTGTTTATTGTTTGACTAAAAGCTGTTGTTAGCAGAAAAATACCTGCTAAAAGGGCTGTTGGGTTGATGCTTCCCAATATGTCAACCAATCCATTAGCCGCCATATCGGCTACGCCTGTTTTTTGAAGTGCAGTACCCATTGGTATCATCGCGGCAATCATGACCACACTGGTCCAGCTGATTCCCTTATACGCTTTTGAAATAGGCACACATCTGGTCAATAACATGATGCCGGCGCAAATCAAGGCTGCAATTGCACCTGGAAACACTTTGAACACCAGTAATAAAATCATCAAAACCAAGGTACCCATAGCGATATAACTTCTACTGTTCAATGTTGCTACATTTTTTGCAAGTGCCTCAGGGCTTCCAGAAATCACTAAATTTTCGTAAAGTGATTTCAAATTTTCTATATTTTCCCAAGGACCGCGGATGACAAACGCATCGCCAGCCTGCATTTTAATCCTCCCAGATAGTGGTTTGTTTTTTCGCGAACCTGCTAATAACTGCACCCCTGCCTGTTTTAGATAATTACCAAGATTAATGGTCTTACCCACAAAGACAGAATTTGGTGTCAATAGCATTTCGACCATACCAACTTCTTGATTGATAAGTTCATTTTTTAAGGTGTCATTTTCTACGGGCGTAGGTATAATGCCCAAGCTAAACTTTAAAACCAATTTATCCACATCTTCTGGGGTTCCTTTTACCGTAATGATATCATGATATCGCATTTCGGTATCTAATTCCGGTAACTCTACAAACTGCGGGGTTTTTTGTTGTAAAGCGCTGGGGTGTCTGCGTTTTAATCGCATTACAACAATTTGATAGTCTTCTTCAAAATTCCAGTCTCCTATTTTAGTATTTATTAAAGGAGACATAGAACGAATGCGCAGGCGATACAGATTATCACCAATACTATAATTTTCAATCCATTTATGCATTTCGGCATCAATATCAGCAGGTCGCTCATTGGTCTGTCTTTTAGGCAGCAGGCGATACCCTATATACCTGAAATAGACAATTGCGATAATTAAAAGCGGGAGCCCTATCAAGCCGAACTCAAAAAATGAGAATCCTTCCAAATTATTTTCTATCAGGGTATTACTAGCGATGATATTTGGCGGTGTTCCCGTAAGGGTCAAGAGACCACCGGTATTGGAACCAAAGGCAACAGGCATGAGTAGTTTTGAGGGCAGTGTACCTGCACTCCATGCAGCAGAAACCGTAACGGGAAGTAATGCTGCCACAGTACCTGTGTTGCTTACAAAACCGGAAAGAACACTGGCTCCTAAAGTTACAATGACCAATAGTTTAGGCACGCTTTTACCTGCCCAACTCACAAAACGTTGACCAGCCAAAGCCGTCCAGCCTGTTCTGGCAAGGCCTTCACCAATTATAAAGAGTGCGGCAATCATAATAACGGTCGTGTTACTAAAACCACTTAAGGTTTCTTTTACATCAAGAATGCCTGTTAGGTATAAGCTTAACATTGACATTAAAGCGACCACATCTGGTGGAAACTTACCCCATACAAATAAGGCAATTGTTATAAAAAGGATAATTAGAAGTGTTACCATTATTGGTTGTTCGTAAATTAATCCAAGGTTAAAACGGGAACGTTGGCGTGTAAGGTTAAAAGCTTGGTCAATCTGCCTTCTGAAGGCTTTGTTTTTTGAGCGTGATTTCTTGGAAGAATAGCCAAAAGATCGATATTTTTATTCTCGATATAATCAAATATACCTTGCTCGATATCTTGATTTTTTTTGAAATTATGCTCTGCATAAAAGTGTTCTAGATAATACTCTAGTGTTTCTTCATTACTTTCCACCACCACATTTTCACCATAAATTGATTCTTTATAAATAGTGAGTACATGAACTTTTGCATTAAAAGTGCGCGCAATTTGTAGTAATAGCCTTAAAACTTTAGGGTCTTCAATTTCTTCTTTGCCCAGCACTAAGGCAATTTCTTTTGGCATGGTCACTTCAGACCCAAAAGGAATTGTAATTATTGGACAATCTGCCTCTAAAACAATTTTTGAAGTATTTGTCACATGGGCTTCAATGCTAGTATCACCCAAGGTTCCCATAATAACCAGACTGGCTTTTTCCGCCTTTCTGGTTCGCAACACCACCTCAACCAAATCGCCTTTGCCCAAACTAATTTGAGGCTGCAGTTTTGTTCGTTTTTTTAACGATTTTACAATGGTATTGAAATCTTCCTTTGCCTTGATTTCATTTGACTCGCTTACTTCTTTAGTGCTTGCGTAGACTGCCAGTATTTGAATTGGTCGATCAAAACCAACAAAATCCAAAGCGTACTTTAAAGCTGCTACGGCTGGTTCTGTAAAATCAAAAGGAATTAAAATTTTGCTAATGTTACTCATACCTAGAGAATTTAAAATGACTTATTTATTACCCTTCAAAAGTAATTTGAGTGCCTTATAAAAAACATGACAGATGTCAGGTTCGTACAATTATGTGCGAAAAAAATCAATTTTTACACTAGTATGATAATTGTCATGCTTTCATCAATCATTACTAAGGAACTTTGTAGCGTATTTCTGAATATATAGATTATGGCGCACTTTCGCTATTCCCTTAAAAAAATATGTTTTCTTAGTGTATTAGTAATTCTAACACAACAAGCATTCTCCCAAAATGAATTGGTAAATGGAACAGGGTCATGGCTGGTCTTAGGTGGAAATCATCAAATTTCAGAAAAATGGAAAATACCCACGGTAGGAATTATAAGGTACTATAACATTAATGAGCGTACGGAATTTGGTTTCTTTAGAACAGGCCTGACCTACGCCCCAAACAAAAAGTACAACTTCACCTTAGGCACTGCATACTTAGACACCCAACCCTTTGACCATAATGAATTTGAAACATTGACCACTCAAATTTGGACGTATGAAGAATTTTGTCATAACTCATCGTTTTACAATACCAGCGTATCACAACGATTTCGTTTAGAGCAACGTTGGATTTCAAAGCCCGAAGAAGACCTATTCAATATTAGATTACGCTACCGTTTACAATTTAAAAAGCGTATTTCAGAACATTTATATATTAAAGCTTTTGACGAACCCTTCTTTGATTTTAAAGAAGCTAATATCAACCAAAATCGATTTTATCTTGGTTTGGGCAGAAAAATAACATCAAATGTCAATATTGAAATTGGCTATATGAAAAACCATATTGGGAAGAACAATTATGATCGCATACGAATGGTTTTTCTATTTAACACCAAACTCTTCAAAAAATCAAAAAATGATTTTACCAGTATTGACCAATTGCGAAATTCTCAGTAAATAAGTGTTAAAATTACAAACTTGATAAATATCATGTTTTTTCTCCTAGGTCTGACCTAATTTTACTTCAATTAAATATGAATAGTCATGGAACTCAAAAAAAATCCCAAAGCAGATTTAAATCGAAATAGTGGCCTGTATTTTGTAATCGGGTTGACTATAGTGCTCTTTACCACATGGAGAATGTTGGAGTTTAAATCATACGAAAGCGACCAAGAGTTTGCCCAAGTATTAGATGTACAAGATGAAATGGACGAAGCCGTGCCAATAACCGAAATGCTCCGTACAGCGCCACCACCGCCACCACCGGCAGCTCCAGAAGTCATTGAAATCATAGATGATATTGAAGATGTTGAAGAAACGCTTATTGAGAGTACCGAAAGTAGTCAAGACCTATATGTCGAAGATGCTATTG
>CAYGUO010000176.1:0-6279 GCA_964353095.1 uncultured Flavobacteriaceae bacterium
TGCTAATTATAAGTAACCGCTATGAAACCAATTCAAATGCAAGACATACCGCAAGAATTTTTTGACCTCTACGATGAGTATGCCCATAATAAAATTCAACGCCGAGAATTTATAGAGAAACTTTCACTTTATACCATTGGTGGTCTAACAGTACCGGCTTTATTAAGCTTTATGATGCCCAATTATTTGGATACGATGCTGGTAGATATAAATGACCCAGAGCTTGACTCAGACTATATCACCTACAATTCAGAGAAGGGTGGTGGCGAAATCAAGGCTTTGTTATCAAAACCAGCCACGTTCACGGAAAAGTTAGGTGGTATCGTCGTTGTTCATGAAAACCGAGGATTGAATCCGTATATAGAAGATACGGCACGTAGAGCAGCATTAGATGGTTTTATTACCATTGCCCCAGATGCGTTGTCGCCCCTTGGTGGCTATCCGGGTAATGATGATGAAGGTCGCATTATGCAGCGCAAAAGGGACCGATACGAAATGTTGGAAGATTTTATAGCGGCTTTTGAATATTTAAAAAACCATAAAGATTGTAATGGGAAAATTGGTGTTGTAGGGTTTTGTTTTGGAGGATGGATTTCCAACATGATGGCTGTTAATGTTTCAGATTTAGCGGCTGCGGTTCCTTTTTATGGTGGGCAACCTAAGGAAGGAATTGATAACATAAATGCCCCTTTAATGCTTCAATTTGCAGGTTTGGATAAACGGGTAAATGAAGGGTGGCCAGCGTATGAAGAGGCTTTAAAGAAATTGGACAAGGAATATCAAGCCTTTACATATCCTGATGTCAATCATGGTTTTCACAATACAACAACTGCTCGATATAATAAAGAGGCTGCAGAACTGGCTTGGCAACGGACAATTGCTTTTTTTAAGGAAAAATTAGTATAGGTTATTTGATGTAACCTCCGAAAGGTTTTTGCAATGCTATGCGGATATATGAAAAAAAATAAACAACGAAATATTTCAACAACCGGTGCGATTCAATTCGCCAACTTAAAAGTAAGCGAACCAGCCGAATACGCGGCTGGGGCAACGGCAATCAAAAAGACCCTTGAACATCTCAATAAAGAAGCAGGGCTGTATAAGTCTTTAGCCACTTTAGCAAAAATGAACCAAAAGGAGGGTTTTGATTGTCCCGGATGTGCTTGGCCAGACCCTGAAGAACCTTCAAAACTAGGTGAGTACTGCGAAAATGGTGCAAAAGCAATTGCTGAGGAAACCACTCCGGAACGTGCGGATAAAACGCTTTTTGAAAAGTATTCGGTCGAAGAACTCTCACAATGGACCGATATGCAAATTGGAAAAAGCGGTCGTTTGACAGAACCCATGGTCTTGCGTTCGGGTTCGGTTCATTATGAACCCATTGCTTGGGCAGATGCTTTTCAGATTATAGCTGATGAATTACATCAGTTGAATTCCCCCGATGAGGCTATTTTTTATACATCAGGCCGATCAAGCAATGAAGCGGCATTTTTATACGGGCTTTTTGTGCGGGCTTTTGGCACCAACAATATGCCAGATTGTTCCAATATGTGCCATGAATCAAGCGGGGTTGCTCTAGGGGAAACTTTGGGCATTGGCAAAGGTTCTGTGACTTTAGATGATTTACATGACGCTGAGGTAGTCATGGTTATTGGGCAAAACCCTGGAACTAATCATCCTAGAATGCTCAGTGCCCTAGAAAAATGCAAAAATAATGGAGGGAAAATAATCACCGTAAATCCGCTGGAAGAAGCAGGATTGGTGCGGTTTAAAAATCCACAAAATATAAAAGGAGTTTTAGGTTCTGGAACCGTTTTGACTGACATTTTTTTACAGGTAAAAATAAATCAAGATGTTGCACTGCTTAAACTTATAATGAAACGCTTGCTGAAGGAAGAGCGCAACGGAGTTTCGGTTTTTGATCAAGATTTTATCCAAAATAAAACAGCAGGCTATGACGAATTAATAGCTGATTTAGATAGTTGTGAAGAACAAGAGCTATTAACCTTATGTGGTGTGCCTTCTGAAAAAGTTAATGAAACGGTTGCCCTATTGACAAAAAGAAATCGAATTATCATTTGTTGGGCAATGGGCTTAACCCAGCATAAGAACGGTGTCGATAATATCAAGGAATGTGTCAATCTTTTGCTATTAAAGGGGAGTATTGGCAAAAAAGGTGCGGGTACATGTCCCGTTCGCGGTCATAGTAATGTGCAAGGCGATAGAAGTGTTGGTATTATGCATCATGTTTCAAAACCTTTAATTGTTGCATTGAATAAAGCTTTTGGTTTTGAGCCTCCTGATAAAGAAGGATTAGATTCCGTAGACTGCGTGAAAGCAATGCATCAAGGTAAAGCAAAAGTATTTATAGCCCTTGGCGGTAATTTTGTTTCTGCAGTTTCAGATACCAACTATACCGCACAGGCACTGCAAAACTGTGATTTAACGGTTTCCATTGCTACGAAATTGAATAGGGGACATTTAATCACAGGAAAAACAGCACTTATTTTACCCACGCTGGGCAGAACGGAATTAGATGCGGTAAAGGGAAAACAACGGTTTGTGACCGTTGAGAATAGTATGGGCAAAGTACATCAAAGTACTGGTGGCAGAAACCCTATAAGTTCTTCATTGAAAAGTGAACCCAGTATTGTGGCGGAAATGGCCCATGCGTTTTTTCAAGGTAATCATCCGGTAAACTGGCTGGCCTTGGGCGAGGATTATGAACTTATTCGAAATAAGATTGCCGAAGTATACCAAGGCTATGAGGACTATTCCAAAAGATCAAAAGGCTCGGGATTTTACTTACCCAACAATGCAAGAGCAGGTGATTTTTCAAAACTTCCAGGAGGCAAGGCCCAGTTTTCAGTAAATAAATTGGCTGAACATTTTCCTGATAAAGATGAGTTTGTGCTGATGACCATTCGTAGTCATGACCAATTTAATACTACTATTTACGACATGAATGATAGATACCGGGGAGTTTATGGGGAACGAAGAATTATTTTTATGAATCCCGAAGATATGAAGGGGATGGGTATTCAGAATCAACAAGTAGTCGATATGACTTCAAATTATAAAGGTGTCTTAAGACGTGCAGCAAAGTTTAAAGTGATTCCTTATAATATCCCAAAGGGAAATCTGGCTGCTTATTTTCCGGAGACCAACGTTTTGGTGCCTATTGATGAATTCGCAAAAAAAAGTAATACCCCAATAAGTAAGTCAATTATAGTTAAAATTGAAACTGCAATTTGATTGAATGATTTTTCTTATTTTCCAGATGAAAAAGGGTTGTACGCAAATGCAGTCTTAGTACAGATAGCTTTTTTGCTGTCTTTACGAACCACTAGTGACAATAAAAAGTTAGAAGCATGAAAAGCCTAGACCGCCGTGATTTTATAAAAAAGACAACACTTTCAGCTGCTGCTGTTCCTGTTTTGCCCAGTTATATAAGAGCTAATTCAGAACGCTCTTTAAAACAACAATATATGGGTGACTTTGCCGCGCCTAAATTAGAAAAACTTAGAGCGGCATTCATTGGAGTGGGCGCAAGGGGCGGTTATCATTTGAAGTTTTTGGCAGCTTTGCCCAACACCGAAGTGGTTGCGGTTTGTGACGTTTACGAAGACTTGGTCAAAGAAAAAATAACTTGGGTTCGCGAAGCAGCTGATGACAGTCAACATCAAAATATAGCCGAGTATTTTGGGGATGAGCACCAATGGCGTAAAATGCTCAAAGAAGTAAAACCGGATGTAGTTTTTATTGCTACCAATTGGGACAACCACGCCCCAATGGCAATTGAGGCTATGAATCAAGGTGCCCATGCGTTTGTTGAAGTTCCTATTGCGGTGACCCTTCAAGAAATGTGGGATATTGTTGATGCCAGTGAACGTAACCAAAAGCATTGTATGATGCTTGAAAATGTGAATTATAGCCGTGATGAATTGATGTTTTTAAATATGTGTCGACAAGGTGTTATTGGTGAAATTATGCATGGTGAAGCTGCCTATATCCACGAATTGCGCTGGCAGATGGAAGAGCAGGAGCGTGGAACGGGTTCTTGGCGCACAGGACATTATGCCAAACGGAACGGAAATCTGTATCCCACCCATGGATTGGGACCGGTAGCCCAGTATATGGACTTAGGCAGGGGAGTAGATACTTTTGGGAGTTTGGTATCCTTTTCCACACCCGCTATGGGTCGAGAATTATATGCTAAAAAGAACTATCCAGAAGGGCACAAATGGAACGAGCTGGATTTTAAAGGGGGTGATTTAAATACCTCCATCATAAAAACACAATTAGGTAAAACAATAATGGTGCAATGGGACGAAACGAGCCCAAGGCCATATACTAGACATAATCTTGTACAAGGAACAAAAGGTGCTTTGGCTGGATTTCCAACTCGTGTTGCGCTAGAAGGCGGAGTGGAAGGGATTACCAAAGACCATCATTCTTGGGTACAAGGAGAACAATTGGAAGCTCTTTATGAAAAATACGATCACCCGTTGTACAAACGCCTAAACCAAGCGGCGAAGGGAAGTGGTCATGGTGGTATGGACGGCATCATGGTGTATCGTGTCGTTGAGTGTTTACAAAAGGGATTGCCATTGGACCAAAACGTTTACGAAGGTTGTTTGTGGAGTGCCGTAGCACCATTAAGTGAACGCTCTGTTGCCAGTGGTGGAGCACCGCAAATCTTCCCTGATTTTACAAGGGGTAACTGGAAAGAAACAAGTCCTTTAAAAATTATCGAATAAGACCTTAACACTATGGAAACCTACGCAAAAGCCTTAGTTTATGCCATTCCTTTTTTTACAGGACTGGTGCTGCTTGAGGTTTTATATGGCCAGTTGGTAAAAGACCAGAAGCATAATGTGATGGATACGGTCAGCAGCCTTAGTTCTGGTTTGACCAATATTATTAAAGATTCTTTGGGTCTAGTATTGGTATTGGTCAGTTATCCCGTTTTGGTAAAGTCTATTGCTATATTTGAAATGGATGCCTCATGGCCCGTATGGGTGCTTGCCTTCATTGCCATCGATTTCGCGGGATATTGGAATCATCGTTTGAGCCATCATGTGAATATTTTTTGGAACCAACATGTCATTCACCATAGTAGCGAAGAGTTTAATCTTTCTTGTGCGTTACGGCAGTCCATTTCTAATGTGGTGGGGTATTTTGCCTTATTGTTAATTCCTGCTGCGTTTTTGGGAGTTCCTAATGAAGTGATAGCGATTTTGGCTCCCATACATTTGTTTGCTCAGTTTTGGTACCATACGCAACATATCGGGAAAATGGGTTGGTTGGAATATATCATCGTAACCCCCTCACAACACCGTGTACACCACGCCATCAATCCGGAATATATTGATAAAAATCTTGGTCAAATTTTATGTGTTTGGGATAGATTGTTCGGAACATTTCAAGAAGAATTAGCGAAAGTGCCGCCACAGTATGGGGTTTTAAAACCCGCGGCAACATGGAACCCAGTATTGATTAATTTTCAACACTTTTGGAGATTGCTCAAAGATGCTTGGCGTACGGCGAATTGGTATGATAAGTTTCGAATATGGTTCATGCCAACAGGTTGGAGACCTAAAGATGTAGCACATAAATATCCCGTCCAGATTATTGATGATGTATTTAATTTTCAGAAGTATCAACCAAAAGCATCTTTGGCATTAAAAGGATATGCTATTTTTCAAATGCTGGTTAGTACTGCTTTTTTACTTTATATGTTCTATAATTACACCGCTTTGGGTTTTAACCAACTACTTCTTTCCGGTGCTTTTGTATTCGTGGGTATTTATGGATATACTACCGTAATGGATAGGAAGTATTATGGAATGTGGATAGAAGTAATTCGAAGCATAGCTGGCGTTATGCTTATTGTTTTTACTGGAGATTGGTTTGGAATTAACGGTTATATCACAGGGGGAACTATTTTAGTCTTGACCTACTTTGCGATTACCTTAATTGGAGGGGTATACTTTACCCTGTTCGAAAATCAATCAGCCAAAAAGCAAATGATAGCTTAGTTTTTTCGTAGTTCTTTATTAACTAGGGCTATGTAGCTTTCCATGGCTTCTGTTCTGTCAATATTTTGGGCTTGAATCAAAGCATTTGCTTTAAAGGCATTGATCAGTGGAGTTTTACTGCCTGGGTTGCTGTAATTTTTATTGGCGATTTTGTAGTAAGCATATAGCTTTAAAAGCAAATCAGCAGGTAAGGGTTCTTTATAATTGCTCACAAAGGCTACTGCTTCTTCAAAAAGGA
>CAYGUO010000177.1:0-6254 GCA_964353095.1 uncultured Flavobacteriaceae bacterium
GAAAAGCCGACAAACAAGGCAGCGAAAAAGGAGGTGAAAAAGATGCCCCAAAAGAAAGAAAGACTATTCCTGCCAAAGCAGAAAAAGTAGTAAAAGATAAAGTTGCCGCCAAACCTGAAAAGAAAACCGAAGAAAAACCAAAAGCAACGGCAAAAAAAGTCAAAGCTGATGATTTAACCAAAGTTGAAGGTATTGGACCTAAAGCTGCGGAAGCTTTAGTAGCAGCAGGTGTTGCAACTTTTGCTGACCTAGCAAAAGCACAACCCGATGCTGTTAAAACTATTTTGACGGATGCGAGTCCAAGATTGGCACATCTCGAGCCAGCCTCTTGGCCAAAACAGGCACAAATGGCTGCTGATGGAAAATGGGATGAACTAAAAGAATGGCAAGACAATACTAAAGGAGGAATCGAGGATTCTGAAGAATAGTTAAATCATGTCGTAAGACAAAGTACAGACTTTGTATTTTACTTTATATAAACTTAAAAAGCATATAAAATGGCAAATATTACAGCCGCTGAAGTAAATAGATTAAGAAAAACAACTGGAGCAGGAATGATGGACTGCAAAAAAGCACTAGTTGAAGCAGAAGGTGATTTTGAAAAAGCAATTGAAATACTTCGCAAAAAAGGACAAAAAGTTGCAGCAAAAAGAGCGGACAGAGATTCTTCTGAAGGTGCTGCTATTGCAAAAGTAAGTGCTGACAATTCTAAGGGTGTTGTTATTTCTTTAAACTGTGAAACTGACTTTGTTGCCAAAAATGATTCATTTGTAACATTAGCAAATGAATTGGCAGATGTTGCACTGGCCTTTGATAGCAAAGATGCCTTTTTAGCAGCAACGTATAATGGAATGACTGTTGCTGAAAAGCTGACAGAACAAACCGGTGTTATAGGAGAAAAAATTGAAATAGGAGGATTTGAAATCTTAAGTGCTCCATTTGTTGGTTCTTATATCCATGCCGGCAATAAAATAGCCACTTTGGTTGGTTTATCCGCAGCAGTTGATGGTGCTGCAGTAGCAGCAAAAGATGTTGCGATGCAAGCAGCAGCAATGAATCCTGTTGCCTTGAATGAAGAAGGTGTTGACCAATCTGTTATTGATAAAGAAATTGAGATTGCAAAAGATCAATTACGTCAAGAAGGCAAGCCCGAAGCTATGTTAGATAATATCGCTAAAGGTAAATTAAAACGTTTCTTCAAGGATAATACTTTGGTAAACCAAGATTTTATTAAGGATAGCAAACAAAGTGTTGCCCAATATGTAAAATCAGTTGACTCTAATTTAGAGGTGACAGGTTTTTCAAGAGTTGCTTTGGGCTAACCGTTATTTCAATCATATTAAAAACCCTGGCCTACTGTCAGGGTTTTTTTGTTGCCCACCGCTTTAAAATGTTAAAGCGCATAAATAATTTTGATTATTTTTGTTCGGACTTCAAAAAAAGATAAATGCAATATAAAAGGATACTTTTAAAATTAAGTGGCGAAGCTTTAATGGGTGAACAACAATATGGCATTGACGCCAACAGGTTGACCGAATATGCCGAGGATATTAAAGCAGTAGTTGAAAAAGGAATTCAAATTGCAATAGTTATTGGAGGAGGAAATATATTTAGGGGCCTTAAAGGTGCTAGTGAAGGTATGGATCGCGTGCAAGGGGATCACATGGGCATGCTGGCCACGGTTATTAATGGACTTGCCCTACAAAGTGCTCTAGAGATTGCTGGCGTACAAACAAGGCTACAATCTGCAATCAAGATTAACGAGGTTGCTGAGCCCTTTATTAGACGCAGGGCCATGCGCCATTTAGAAAAAGGACGCGTAGTTATTTTCGGAGGAGGGACAGGTAATCCCTATTTTACTACCGATTCTGCTGCCGTATTACGTGCAATTGAAATCAAAGCCGACGTTATTTTAAAAGGAACCAGGGTTGATGGTATTTATACCGCAGATCCCGAAAAAGATAAAACCGCCACTAAATTTGAGTCGCTTTCTTTTGAAGATGTATTATCTAAAGGATTAAAGGTAATGGACACTACGGCCTTTACCTTAAGTCAAGAGAACGAACTCCCAATTGTCGTATTTGACATGAATACTCGTGGCAATTTAATGAAATTGGTTTCTGGCGAAAATATTGGAACGGTTGTCAACAACTAGTTTTGGCATAATAGTTGGGTTTTTGAACTAAATTATAGTACCACATGAACGAAGAAGTAACTTTTATTTTAGACACAACAAAAGAAGGCATGGATGCTGCCATGTTACATCTTGAAAAAGCATTTATAAAAATTAGGGCTGGCAAAGCAAGTCCAGCAATGTTGTCCACCGTTTCAGTGGACTATTATGGCTCAAAAACGCCTCTTACACAAGTGGCAAATATCAATACACCAGATGCGCGCACAATTTCCGTTCAACCTTGGGAAAAAAATATGCTTCAAGAAATTGAAACCGCTATTATGAATTCTAATTTAGGATTTAATCCCATGAACAATGGGGATATGGTAATTATCAATGTACCGCCGCTGACTGAAGAACGGCGTAGAGATTTAGTAAAACTAGCTAAAGGCGAAGCTGAAGATGCTAAAGTCAGTATTAGAAGCGCCAGACAAGAAGCCAACAAAGAACTAAAGCGGTTAGATATTTCTGAAGATTTGTTGAAAAATGCAGAGTTTGATGTTCAAGAACTCACCGATAGCTATATCAAAAAAGTAGATGCCTACTTAGACGTAAAAGAAGCAGAAATAATGAAAGTCTAAGGGTCTTTTTAGGATATCCATTCTTTTAACCATCAATCATTTTCTACCTTTGCAGCCAATTAAACGAGAATGTTAAAAAGACTTTTTCAAGGGTTTTGGGCTGCACTTGCTCGAATTATTCTTAGAAACCGCGTAATTATTCTACTTCTTATAGTAGCCGTTACCGTTTTCTTAGGTCTTCATTGGAAAAACATGAGGTTTTCCAATACGGAAGCCAACGTACTACCGGACGATCACCCAGAAACCGTTCAGTACAATGAATTTGTCAATTTATTTGGCCAAGAGGATAATGCTATTGTTTTGGCGGTTCGAGATAGCCTTTTGTTTACCCCTGAAAATTTTAATCGATGGAACAAGCTCAGCAAACAGTTTGAAGCTATTCCTGAAATTGATTTTGTAATTTCTACGGACAATCTTCAAGAACTCGTTAAAGACAATGAGAAACAAGAGTTTTTCATGCGACCTTTAATAGACTCTATTCCACAAACCCAAGAAGCAGTGGATGCTATTAAGAACCATCTGTTTCAAAATATGCCTTTTTATGAAAATTTAATTTTCAATCCGAAAAGTGGAACAGTACGGACGGTGATTTACTTGGACAAAGATATTCTAAACACCTCTGTACGAAACGAATTTGTATTAAACGATCTTGAGAACTTAGTCAAGAATTTTGAGAATGAAACCACACTTGATGTTAGGGTTTCAGGAATGCCCTATATCAAAACTTGGAACTCAAAAATCATTATTGATGAAATTGGAAACTTTATCCTTGCTGCATTAGCCGTAACCTCTATTTTATTCTTTTTCTTCTTTAGAAGCTTCAGAGCGACCTTGATATCAATGCTTGTTGTAATCATTGGGGTTATGTGGGCTTTTGGGGTATTAGGGCTACTACAATATGAAATCACAATTTTAACTGCATTGATACCACCGTTGATTATTGTCATCGGAATTCCCAATTGTATCTTTTTAATCAATAAGTATCAGCAAGAAGTAAAAAAACATGGCAACCAGGCATTATCACTGCAGCGCGTAATTTCTAAGGTAGGCAATGCAACACTTATGACCAATTGCACCACAGCCTTGGGTTTTGCTACTTTTATCATACTAGATAGTGACCTCTTAAAAGAATTTGGCATCGTTGCTTCCATTAATATTCTTTGTATTTTCTTACTATCCCTATTGATTATCCCCATTGTATACAGTTTTATGTCTATCCCTAAAGACAAGCATTTAAAACATTTAAGAAAAAAATGGATAGATAGGTTCGTAAGTTGGATGGAAAATGTGGTTCGTCACCACAGAATTGCAGTTTATATAACCTCTGTACTAGTATTGGTAATGAGTATTATTGGTATCTATCAAATTGAGATAACTGGAAGCAGAATTGAAGACCTACCCAAAGACGCTAAGTTCTTTAAGGATATTCGGTTCTTTGAAGAAGAATTTGATGGTATCATGCCTGTTGAGGTCGTAGTTGACACCAAGCAAAAAAATGGGGTATTAAAACCCGCTACCCTTCGCCGCATGAATCAGCTGGCCAATGAAATTGATGAAACACCAGAGTTATCAAAACCTGTTTCCATAGTCAATCTAGTAAAGTATTCAAAGCAAGCCTTTTACAATGGCATCCCTAAATATTATCAGCTACCCACTTCTCAAGAGAATACATTCATCATGGATGTTGCCCGAAAATCTTCAGAAAACGGTAACCTACTGGAAAGCTTTGTGGATAGCACTGGTCAAACTGCAAGAATGACCACCTTCATGAGAGATGTTAAAACAAATCGAATGGAAGAAATTGAACAAGATTTAATCACCTCAATTTCTAAAATTTTTCCTGAAGAACGTTATAATGTCTATATGACGGGCAAGGCCTTGTTATTTTTAAAGGGAACAAAATACTTAACCAAAAACCTTCTGCTTTCCCTAGCATTTGCCATTGGATTAATTTCGATATTCATGGCCTATCTGTTCCGATCATTTCGAATGATTATTATTTCCTTAGTTCCTAATCTGCTACCCCTTATCATTACAGCAGGATTGATGGGTTTCCTGGGTGTACCTATTAAACCATCTACCATTCTGGTCTTTAGCATTGCCTTTGGTATTTCTGTAGACGACACAATACACTTTTTAGCAAAATACAGGCAAGAACTCATTGCCAACAAATGGCAAATTAAAAAGTCAGTTTATAACGCTTTACGCGAAACCGGCGTGAGCATGTTTTATACATCAATAGTGCTGTTCTTTGGTTTCTCGGTATTTATCATTTCAAGTTTTGGTGGTACAAAGGCATTGGGAGGCCTCGTATCGGCCACTCTGCTTTTTGCAATGTTGGCCAATTTGGTATTGCTCCCTTCCTTACTGCTTTCCTTAGAACGCAGTATTGCAAACAAAGCTGTACTTAAAAAGCCACAGATTGATATTCTCCCTAAAGGAGATGAACAATCTAATGGGAAATAGAATTTCCTTCTAGGCTTATTTTTTACAAAAACCTATCTTTACCCCTTAATTTAGAAGCACATCACAATGGCAGGTATTACCGTTAAAGATTTATTGAAAACAACACCAACAAAACAAGAAGTTGAGATAAATGGCTGGGTCAAAACATTTAGAAGCAATCGGTTTATTGCCTTGAATGATGGATCAACAATAAACAACATTCAATGCGTGGTTGATTTTGAGAATTTTGATGAAGAGGTAATCAAATCAATATCCACTGGAGCTGCTATTAAAGTAAATGGAACCTTGGTAGAAAGTCAAGGTCGAGGACAAAATGTAGAAATTCAGGTAAACGCTATTTTCATACATGGTGTTGCCGATGCCGACACCTACCCTATCCAACCAAAAAAACATTCCTTGGAGTTTTTAAGGGAAAAAGCACATTTACGGGTTCGCACCAATACCTTTTCTGCGGTTATGCGTTTGCGTTCTGCCCTATCTTATGCAGTTCATACTTATTTTCAACAAAACGGATTTTACTATTTCCATGCACCAATTATCACGGGTTCAGATGCCGAAGGAGCTGGCGAAATGTTTAGGGTTACTACGCTAGATGACAAGAAGCCACCCTTAAACGACCAAGGCGATGTTAACTATAAAGAAGATTTTTTTGGTAAAGAAACCAACTTAACAGTATCCGGACAATTAGAAGCTGAAGCGTATGCCATGGCACTAGGTAAGGTTTACACTTTTGGTCCAACTTTTAGAGCGGAAAACTCGAATACTTCAAGGCACTTAGCTGAATTTTGGATGATAGAGCCAGAAATGGCCTTCCATGACCTTAACGACAACATGGATTTAGCTGAAGATTTTATCAAATGGGTATTAACATACGTCTTGGATCATTGTAAAGAAGACTTACGATTTTTGGAGCAACGTCTTATTGATGAAGAAAAATCAAAGCCTCAAGCTGAGCGAAGTGATATGCCCTTAATAGAAAAGTTGAAATTCGTTACGGAAAACAACTTTAAAAGAGTTTCATACACCGAAGCAAT
>CAYGUO010000178.1:0-6235 GCA_964353095.1 uncultured Flavobacteriaceae bacterium
AACAAGTGGTCACCTACATTTCTATGGGTTTTGGAAATCCTTATGGTGATCCATGGAACGTTGACATTGTAGGAGAATGGACAGAAAAACTTGCGGCCATGGGAGTAAAGATTTTATCACTCTCCGATACTGTAGGCACTTCAACACCAGAAGAAATTGAATACTTGTTCTCCAACCTGATACCCAAATATCCTGAAATAGAATTTGGGGCGCATTTACATACCACGCCAACCAAATGGCATGAAAAAGTGGATGCCGCTTTCAAAGCAGGTTGTCGTCGTTTTGATGGGGCAGTGCAGGGTTTTGGTGGCTGCCCTATGGCAAAAGATGAGCTTACAGGCAATATGCCCACCGAAAAAATGCTATCCTATTTTACGCAAGAAAAAGTCGATTCGGGAGTAAACTGGATGGTTTTTGAAGCTGCATATAATAAGGCTACAGAGTTGTTTTCGGTTTATCATTATCGCTAAAAAAACCCCTCATTTGAGGGGCTCTTAACTAGACAAACTTAAACTAAATTAAAAGGTCTTTAATTCGCTAAGGACGTTTCTCCTTCATTTGGATTATATACATAATTGAACGTAAACACTCTAGATTCGTCCATAAATGGGTCTGGTTGCGCAGGTGCATCCCTGTAGTAACTTAAGATTTCAAGTTTGGCATATTTTCCATCATTGGTACGAATAACCAAAACTCGGCCAGGTATTGGTGTTACGGTAAACGTTGCAGGGTTATAGTTGTACCAACCATTATCACTACCCGAAGGGATTGCGTAAGACCCATCTGCATCTTGAGCGTAGCTAAGACCTTCAGCAGAAGTGATATCAGCAAAAGTTCCTGTTTCAATTGAAGCGGCAGCATCGCCATTTCGTATTGGTTCATCTGCAGACCCAGTTACAGTTCCGCCATTGACGGCAATTTGTAAACCTCTAAATGCAATGTCCCAATCGGTTTCACTATCAGTAACCGCACCTGTTTCAAAACTAAATTTGGTAAATGGACCACCTGCCGGTTCGCCTTGACTTCCGGTTTGTGGAGCTTCCAAATTGTCCATAGTGCCAGCAACCAATTCACTTAAAACGGTGAAACTACTCGGGGTCGTTTTTGTGATACCATTAGCGACAATGCTAACATTGCCTGAAGTCGCACCTGATGGCACAGTAGTAACAATTTGAGTAGCACTAATAGCACTTATAGTTGCGGCAACACCACCAAAGGTCAAATTCACTTCTGAGGCGTCAGTGGGGAAATTTGTTCCAGTAATAGTTATCTCGGTACCCACAGTTCCGGACTCTGGAGAAATAGAGCTTACTGCAAATTCTTCTTCAGGTGAAGAATCATCGTCACTACAGGCTACAAAGCTAACTAGAGCGAATAAAAGAGTAAAAAGTTTAAAAGTTCTTTTCATGGTAATTTTCATTTTTGAATATTTAAAATTGAATGTTTAATCGTGTAAATAATTGTATCCCAGGGTTCACCAATATTTCGCTATCCTGAGCGGCAAGAGGGTTTTGTCCTCTAAAATCTAAAAGGTTGTTGGCACCAACTTGCAGTTGGTAATGTTTGAAAAGTGTTTTGCCAAATGATAGGTTTACCAAAGCATATCCATCAACAAAAGAATCGTCAAAATTATCTAAGATATCGTTCCCGTTTCGGTCCGTCAGGCCAAATCTACTGCGGTAAACTATTCGAAGGTTGGCATTGGCATCCCACTTCGGAATTTCATAAAAAGCTTTAAAGTTCAGTGTATGTCGAGAACGGTTTTCGAGACCGAAATAAGCTTCCGATTCTAATCGAATGGTTTCTAAAGTTTCAGGGTCTCTAGCAAAGATTTCACCGTTTTCCAAAGCTTGTTCTTTGTTCTTGTCAAAGGCATATAGTAATTGATAACCACCAGAAAGATTAAGGTTTGCAAAGGCCTTATATTTTAAATCTACCTCTAGGCCTTGAGTATAAACGCTTTCACGGTTAATGTATCCAAATACATTTTGACCATTGGTCTTGGCAGCCAGAATTCGAGTATCAATGAGATTGGTAAAATCATTGCGAAAAAGATTTATTTCTGAAGAGATTTTCCCCTTTTTGTAGGCGAAGCCTAAATTATACCCTATAGAACTTTCTGCATCCAATCGCTGCCCTAAATCTGATTGGTCTACCTGTAACGTGGCAATTTCATCATTATCCAGTAAGCGTTGAATACCCGCTGCTTCCGCATCCTTTCCGAAAACGGAATATCCGCCGCCAGCGGCATTCGTAAAATCTAAATAGAGTTGTCTAAAATCAGGGGCTTTAAAACCACTTCCAACAGAACCTTTTATAGCCAAATTTTTAGAAATTTCGTAACGTGCAGATAGTTTAGGGCTTAATTGCGAATTGTACTCGCTGTGGTTGTCAAAACGAGCTCCGGCGATAACATTAAGCTTTTCTAAAGGCTTAAAATCATATTGGAGAAAAACGTATTGCGAATCGAAAGTGACCTGTTCTGCAAAAAGCGAACGGTCTAAAGTCTCAAAATTGTAACCTCCGCCTACGGTTAAGGTATTGTTATCGGTAAAACTATGATTGTATCGCACTTCAGGTCGAAATAATTTTTGATTAAAATCATTATCGATTAATAAGTCACTATTAATGGGGTCAATTGTTTTTTCATCAGTAATATAATTGGTGTAATAAAACTCATACTGAAAGTTTGATTTTTTGGTAGGATTGTAATCCACGCGCAGTTGAAAGTTGCCATCACGTTCCTCACTGGTACTCGGGGCTACATCAAACTCTTGAAAAAAGTAACGCCCAGATGTAAAAAGCTGTAGTTTTTCTGAGGCATTGTAAAAAACTCGTCCATTTAAAGTATAATTAAAAAAAGGGTTCACGGTTTGGGTATCATCACCTGAAGCCAAATCATAACCATCTGTACTCAACCTATCAATGAAAAGGGAATATCCTAGTTTTTCTCTTCGCTGATTAAGGCTAATGTTAGAGTTTTGATTGTTAAAAGTGGCCGCTCTATGACTTATTTGCCCGGTAATCTCTTCAGAGCTTGGCTTTTCAGTAATAATGTTGATAACACCACCTAAGGCCTCAGAACCAAACAAACTCGATGAAGGACCTTTGACCACTTCTATTTGTTTGATATTGCCAATAGCAAAACGACTTAAATCTAAATTACCAGAGCTTCTTCCCACAACAGGCACCCCATCAATTAAAATCAAGACATAGTCAGAAGCAATACCTTGTATTTGAACCCCTTCTCCACCGCCTATAGTTGCATCAGGGGTCATAATAATACCAGTCTGTTCATTTAAAATTTCATTAAGTCTGGTAACTCCTGTTTGTTGTAATTGTTTTTTGCCAATTAAGGTTACCGGTAAGGGCAGTGACGATAGTTGTCTAACGGTGCGGGTAGCCGTGACAATGACTTCATCTAAGTCTTGCGTAAGAATAGTGTCTTTTTCTGTTTTTGGGGCTTCTTGACTGGAAGTTGTTAAACAGAAAAAAAATGAAAAATAAAAGGCTAAATTATTTTTATTTAGACTCATTCTTATTTAAATTTGTCGCAAATATAGATGTTATTTTAAATCAGTCTAAATAAACAATAACTATTTTTAGTTAAAATTTTAACACAAGAATTAATTCCTTCAAAATGAAAAAATTAGCTTTTTTAACCCTTATTACATTGTCATTCTCTTTAGGTACACAAGCACAGGATAAGAAAGAATTGGATAAAGACGCCATTAAGAATATGTGCGGCTGCTTTGAGGTTACCTTTAATTTTGCAGAAACTTTTAATTATAGCAATGATTCGCTTTATAAGCCATCAAAGAATAAAGTGGACAAAGGTTTAGAGTGGGCCCAGTTGGTTACCAATAAAGATGATAAGATTGCAATTCAGCATATTTTACAGGTGGGCAATCCTTCAAAACCTATGATCGTAAAACATTGGAGACAAGATTGGTTGTTTGAGAATACAGATTTTTACACGTACAATGGGGATAACAACTGGGAGTTTCAAAAGAAGAATGCCGCCGATGTAAATGGGCAATGGACCCAAAAAGTGTATCAAGTAGATGATAGCCCGCGTTATGAAGGCAGTGCCACTTGGGTTCACGTTGATGGCAAAAGCTTTTGGGAAAATACGACTCCAGCACCGCTACCAAGAAGGGAATATACCACACGTGCAGATTACAATATTACAATAAGGGGCAACCGTCATGAAATTACACCAGAAGGCTGGGTGCACGACCAAGACAATGCTAAAGTGATGCGTAAAGAGGGGCAAGACGATTTTGTGCTAGCGAAAGAAAAGGGGTATAATACTTATGTGAAAGTACCTGATGCAAGATGTAAAGCTGCGGCTGACTGGTGGGTTGAGCACAATGATAAATGGGCCGTGGTACGTTCAAAGTGGGATGAGGTTTTTGCGACGGATACAGATTTAACCTTAAAAGAGAAAGTAGATAATAAAGTATTGTATAAGCACCTTTTTGATGATGAAGTAACTACTCAAGAAGCTATTGCCAAAGTGATTGAAGCATTTGTTCAAGAGCCAGCTAATACCGAATCTAAAAGTAAATAAAGCATTATGTTGAAATTCTTGAAAATCACCTTTTCAGTACTAATTATTTTAGTAACAACTTCGGTTTTTGCCCAAGAGAATGTGTTTTTGGATCGTGAATTTTGGAAGGCTGACCCTTCTGTAGAGCAAGTTGAGAAGGCTATTGCCGACGGAAACGATATCACTCAATTGAACAGTAATATGTTTGATGGAGTCTGTTATGCGCTTTTAGAAAACGTAAATAACACTACCGTAAAACATCTTTTACAGAAGAAAGGCAATGAGGTTGACAAAATCACCCACGACGGGCGTACTTATATTTTTTGGGCTGCTTACAGAAATAATATGGAGATTGTAAAATATTTGGTTGCCAATGGCGCAAAGGCAAATATTGAGGATAGCCATGGTTATTCCGTGATTAATTTTGCCGCAAATGCTGGGCAGACGAATACCAAAATTTATGATTTCTTAATAGAAAACGAAGCTGATATTGCGGCAACTACCCGTAGTGGTACCAATGCATTATTGCTGCTTGCCCCTTACGCTAACGATTTTGATTTAGTTCAATATTTTTTAGATAAAGGTCTGAGCCTTGATAGTACTGACGATAATGGTAGCGGCCTTTTTCATTATGCGGCAAAAGGGGGAGATATTGAATTTTTGAAGACCTTGATCGGTAAAGGTGTTCCTTATAAAGGGATAAACAACCAAGGTGAAAATGCTATTCTTTGGGCGAGTAGGGGTACGAGAGGTAAACAAAATGGTTTGGCTACCTACAAATATTTAGAAGGTCTTGGCTTGGAAGCTAATATTGTAAACAAAAATGGGAGAAACCCGCTTCATGCCATTTCATTTGATACAGAAGATTTGGCTATCTACAACTATTTTATTGGTAAAGGTGTTGATGTGAACCAACAAGACGATGGTGGTGATTCCCCTTTTATGAATGCAGCGAATAGCAATACAGAAGAGGTCGTGGCGTTTTTAGCAGATTTTGTAACCGATATCAATACAAAAGACGGAAATGGTCGTTCGGCATTGGCCATGGCGGTGAATAGAAATAGCCCTGAGGTTGTAGCCTATTTGTTGAGCAAAAAGGCGGATATCAATACGGAAGATAAAAAGGGAAATACCTTAGCCTATTATCTTGGCACTAATTTTAACGCTAAAAACCCAGAACGGTTTGAAGCTAAATTAAAGTTGTTGCAAGAAGCAGGATTAGATTTAACGAAACCTCAAAACAATGGTAACACCTTATTACATTTGGCGGCAAAAGATAATGACTTGGCCTTTTTGAAAAGATTGGAAGTTTTTGAAATGGACATCAATCAAAAAAATAAAGAAGGAAATACGCCCTTACATTTGGCGGCCATGACTTCTAACAATAGCGTGATTTTAAAATACCTCATCGCTCAGGGTGCTGATAAAGCTGCTAAGACGGAATTTGAAGAGACCGTTTATGATTTGGCCATGGAGAATGAATTGTTACAGCAGCAAAAAATAGCCTTGGATTTTTTAAAATAACAATTGAAGATGAATAAAGTCATTAAAATAATCTTGGTATTTTCATTACTGGCCTCTATAGCTTTTGTAGAGCCTGTTGAAACAGTAAACTACAAATGCTTGATCCAACTCACCAATTATGAAGGTGAGGGAGCGTATGTGGTAGTTTCCGTTTTGGAT
>CAYGUO010000179.1:0-6109 GCA_964353095.1 uncultured Flavobacteriaceae bacterium
AAGCACAGAAATTCCGTGATTATTTTGATTGGAACGAACCAGTGAACCGTTGCCCATCACATCGCTTTTTGGCCATACAACGTGCAGAAAAAGAAGGCTTTATTCGGATAAAAATAACTCTAGATGATGCACGTGCGCTTGAGCACATTGAAAGACGAATTATCAAAGCTGAAAACGCTTCTACAACACACATCAAACTAGCTATTGCTGATGCCTATAAACGCTTATTACTGCCATCACTTTCCAATGAGCTACTAAAAAACGCCAAAGAAAAGGCAGACAGTGAAGCAATATTGGTCTTTTCAAAAAACTTAAAACAGCTCTTGTTGGGAGCACCTTTGGGCGAAAAACGAATACTGGCCATAGATCCCGGTTTTCGTACGGGCTGTAAAGTGGTTTGTTTAGATGCACAAGGTGATTTAAAACACAATGAAACCATTTATCCGCATGCACCACAAAACAAAAGTACCGAAGCCATTAAAAAACTAAGCTCTTTGGTAGATGCTCATAAAATAGAAGCTATTGCCATTGGCAATGGCACCGCATCTAGGGAAACGGAGCAGTTGGTCAAACATATTCATTTTAAAAATCCGCCAGAGGTGTTTGTTGTCAGCGAGGCAGGAGCATCCATTTACTCCGCTTCAAAAATTGCCCGCGACGAATTTCCCAATTATGATATAACGGTTAGGGGTGCCGTTTCTATTGGCAGACGATTGGCAGACCCTTTGGCTGAACTGGTAAAAATTGATGCAAAATCTATCGGAGTTGGACAATACCAACATGATGTTGACCAAACCAAACTAAAAACCTCTTTGGATACGGTGGTAGAAAGTTGCGTAAATTCCGTTGGGGTGAATATCAATACCGCTAGTGTGCCTTTGCTCAGTTATGTTTCGGGAATTGGCCCAAAACTGGCTGAAAACATTGTTAACTATCGCAATGAAAATGGAGCTTTTAAAAATAGGGGTGAAATCAAAAAAGTACCCCGTTTAGGTGGAAAAGCTTTTGAACAGGGAGCTGGTTTTCTTCGTATTAAAGACGGTCAAAACCCATTGGATGATTCCGCCGTACATCCGGAAAGTTATGCCATTGTCAAGGCGATGGCAAAAGATAAAGGTGTAACGGTCACGGAAATCATCCGCAACCAAAAAATCCTTGAGCGTATTCCTCTCGAAAACTACAAAACAGAAACTATTGGCCTGCCAACACTCCAAGATATTATTGAAGAACTTGAAAAACCAGGCTTAGACAAACGAGAGAAAGCCAAGGTGTTCACTTTTAACCAGAACATTAAACAAATTACTGATTTACAGCCCGGACAATTATTGCCCGGCATCGTCAACAATATCACCAATTTTGGATGTTTTGTCGATATTGGTATTAAAGAAAGTGGACTCATACATGTCTCTAATCTTTCAGACTCTTTTGTTAAAGACGTAAACGCCCATGTAAGTTTACACCAACAAATTGTGGTTAAGGTTTTGGATATTGACATTCCACGAAAGCGCATCCAGCTGAAACTTCATAAAACTCAATGAATTGATTAAATTGAACCTTGAAATGTTCATTTTGAGCTTTAAACTATATATTGAATACATTTTTTCTTACCTTGATTTCCGTAATAAGTTTGTAATCAAGTTCATATGCAATCCATATTAGAATTAGCAGAAAATTTAGAAAGTTTAAAGTTAAATGCAGCTGCAACTGACTTAACTCAAAGCACACTTAATGAACTCATAGAAACGGTAAAAAACCAGCAACAACATTTAAAATCTTTGACCGATCAAATGTCTGATGGGTTGGCCCACTGTAAAATGATTTTTAATGATGAGGGGGCACCAATTGACTACAAAGTTTTAAGCGTAAATGCTGCTTATGAAGGACATACGGGAATAAAAAAAGAACAGATTGTAGGGAAGCGCATAAAAGAGATTGTTCCTAATATGGAAAAATCTTGGATTGATTTTTACGGTGAGGTAGCACTTACCCAAAAAACAAAATCTACAACCGGTTATAATGAAAAAACCAAGCGTCATTATCACTCTGTTGCATATTCTGATAAACATGGTGAGTTCATGATGCTTTTTAGAGATGTTACCAAGGAAGTTGAACTCGAAAAAGCTTACGATTTAGTAACAAAGAGCACCAAAATTAATATTGAACTCTTAAGCAACATGCAAGAGGGGTATCAGCGAGGCAGTATTATTTGTGACGATAATAATGTACCCATAGACTATAGAATCTTGGAAGTAAACGAGGCCTTTGAAAAGTTGGTTGAAGTTAATAGGGAACAAGTAGAGGGGAAAAGAATTTTAGAAATTATTCCAGATATGGATTTAGATCAAATCCGACGCTACGGTAATGTTGCTTTAACAGGAGAGTCCAATAATTTTTTGGACGTATGCAGCATCACCGGAAAAATATTTGATATTTCAGCTTTTTCGCCAAAATCAGGGCAGTTTGCCTTGTTTTTTAAAGACGCAACAGAACGGGAGAACACAAGATTGAATTTAGAAGAAGCCTATCAAAAAGTAGAGAAAAGTGAGAAACTTAAATCGGCCTTTTTAGCAAATATGTCGCATGAAATACGCACGCCACTTAATGCCATTCTAGGCTGTTCTGAATTGCTTGAAGAAGATGACTTGCCCAAAGAAGATCAAACCAAATGCCTAAACCACATCAAAAATTCAGGTAATAGATTACTTACCATCATATCTGATATTTTAGATATTTCAAAGTTTGAATCCAAACAACAACAATTACAATATCAACGCAATTGCCTGAATAAAATCATTGATGATCTACAAGCGCAGTTCAACATTATAAAAAAAGACAGCAAGACCGTACTGACGACCCATAAAGGTCTAAAAAATGGTAAATGCTATGTGAACACTGATGCCCCAAGACTTGAACAAATTATATCCAACCTATTGGAAAATGCCTTTAAATATACTACAGAAGGTGAAATTGAATTTGGGTATGACGTGAAAAATGAGCATTTAGAGTTCTTTGTCAAAGACAATGGCATCGGCATTGCACAAGAAGACCAACAATTGATTTTTGAACGTTTTGGTCAGGCTACAAGTAAAGAAAAAATCACATCAGGTACAGGATTAGGCATACCAATAGCAAATGGTTTTGTTGAATTGTTTGGCGGAAAAATGTGGCTGCAATCAGAACTTAACCAAGGTACTACCTTTTTCTTTACAATACCTTATTTACCTGTTGAAGACCTTATATCTGCGCAAGAAAAACCGGTGTTACTAGTTGCGGAAGACGAAGATGTCAACTTCTATTTGTTAGAAATGTGGCTGGGAAAATATTGTAATTTATTACATGCCTCTGATGGAAATGAAGCCTTAAAAATACTAGAAGAAAAAGAGAAGGTAGATTTAATACTTATGGATGTTAAAATGCCTTATATGGGGGGTATTGAAGCCACAAAAGAAATTAGAAAAAAGAATATAAATATTCCCATAATTGCGCAGTCCGCTTTTGTGATGCAATCAGAAACTGATGAAATATTAGCTGCCGGCTGCAACGAAGTAATGACGAAACCCATAAAACAACAAACTTTTAAAAAAGTGCTTAAAGGGTACCTTCCACAATTAAAATTTTAAATTATTCAGCATGTTTGTAGCTTAGCGGATGCTCAAAATTGCCTTTCATCCCATCTATAAACATCCTTTACCGGAAGGACATCGTTTCCCAATGTTGAAATATGATTTGTTGCCAGAACAATTACTTCATGAAGGCACCTGCGGAACCGATAATTTTTTTGAACCCCAAATTCCGAAGGACAAACATATATTGGCCGCTCATGACCAATCGTATTTTGAAGAATTACTGGCTTTAACGATAAAACCAAGCGCAGCCCGAAAAATTGGTTTTCCACTATCAAAAGAACTGGTGCAGCGCGAACGCATTATTGCCGACGGAACCATAAAAGGTTGCGAATTTGCCATTCAGAAAGGTATTGCCATGAACATAGCCGGTGGCACGCACCATGCTTATTCCAATCGAGGCGAAGCGTTTTGCATGCTAAACGACCAAGCCATTGGTGCATGTTATTTGCAGGATACTGGCTTAGCCACTAAAATTCTTGTGGTCGATTTAGATGTACACCAAGGTAATGGCACAGCGGAGATTTTTCAAAAGGATCCAACCGTTTTCACTTTTTCCATGCATGGGGCATCCAACTATCCATTTAAAAAAGAACAATCAGATTTGGATATTCCCCTTAAAAAAGGAACTGATGATGCCGCCTATTTGTCATTATTAAAAGAAAATCTTCCAAAACTGATTGCTAAAGTCCAGCCCGACTTTATTTTTTACCTCTGTGGGGTAGATGTTTTAGCCTCGGATAAATTGGGTACTTTAGGGATGACCGTGGAAGGTTGCAAAGAGCGCGATCGTTATGTTTTACAACTATGCAAAGATTTAACTATTCCGGTTCAGTGCAGTATGGGTGGTGGCTATTCACCAGATATCAAAATCATCGTTGAAGCCCATGCCAACACGTTTAGATTGGCACAGGAAATCTTCTTTTAAAAGTACCCGTTTTTAGAAGGTGTAAATTATTATCTTCATACACTTAACAAACCATCATGAAAAAATACAACACCCTTTTATCCCTTATTTTACTTTTCGCATTTTTAACAGGTACCGCACAAATTACCGAAGAGGCCAAAGAAATGGCTGCTAAAATTGTAAGTGAGGCCAATGAAAATTCGCAGTTAGAACACCTGGCACACGAATTAATGGATGTTATTGGGCCACGTTTGGTGGGCACCCCTCAAATGAAAACAGCTCATGATTGGGCCGTAGATACTTATGCAGATTGGGGAATTTCAGCTAAAAATGAAGAGTGGGGAAAATGGCGTGGTTGGGAACGCGGGATTACCCATGTAGATTTGGTTTCGCCAAGAGTGGTCAGTCTAAACAGTATGCAATTGGCTTGGAGCCCAAGCACGGGCAAGAAAGGAATCACTTCGGAGCTTATCATCGTGCCTGATGTGGCAGATTCCGATGCTTTCACCACATGGCTGCCTAATGTTAAAGGTAAAATAGTCATGGTCTCCATGCACCAACCTACCGGAAGACCTGACTATAACTGGGAAGAGTTTGCACTAGAAGCATCTTTTGAAAAAATGAAAACGGAACGTGAAGCACAAGAAAAAGCTTGGCGCGAACGTATTAGAAAAACAGGGTTCACTTCAAGAAATATAAATGCTGCTTTAGAAGAAGCAGGTGCTATTGGAGTTATTCAATCAAGATGGTCCAAGGCTTTCGGCGCCAATAAAATCTTTAGCGCCAATACCGATAAAATTCCGGTGGTAGACCTTTCATTAGAAGATTATGGTATGCTTTACAGAATGGTAGAAAGCGGTGCAAACCCCATTATTAAGGTAGTTGCCGAGTCTAAAGAGTTGGGCACGGTGCCAACCTTCAATACCATAGCGGAAATACCAGGAAGTGAATTACCCAACGAATATGTAATTCTTTCAGCCCACTTTGATTCTTGGGACGGTGCTACTGGAGCTACGGACAATGGCACAGGAACCATCACTATGATGGAAGCTATGCGTATTTTAAAGAAGTTATATCCAAATCCAAAACGAACCATTTTAGTCGGTCTTTGGGGTAGTGAAGAACAAGGGCTAAACGGATCTCGCTCGTTTGTTGAAGATCATCCAGAAATTGTTGATGGTGTTCAAGCGGTCTTTAATCAAGATAATGGTACCGGAAGGGTAGTCCGTTTGTCTGGACAAGGATTTTTACATGCCTATGATTATTTAGGTAAGTGGTTGCAAGCTGTTCCTAAAGAAATAACAGATGAGATTGAAACCACGTTCCCAGGCGTGCCCGGTGGTGGCGGTTCAGATTATGCCTCTTTTGTTGCTGCTGGCGCACCCGCGTTTTCATTGAGCTCACTCAGTTGGAGCTACTGGAATTATACCTGGCACACCAACCTGGACACCTATGATAAAATTGTTTTTGATGATGTACGGAGCAACGCTATTTTAACTGCAATATTGGCTTATATGGCTAGTGAAGCCCCCGAAAAAATATCCCGTGAAAAATCGGTTTTACCCTTAAATACAAGAAC
>CAYGUO010000180.1:0-6090 GCA_964353095.1 uncultured Flavobacteriaceae bacterium
GCATATTGATTTCACTTTGCACGTAAGAGTGACAACTGATGTACCGCTCGCCATTCAAGATTTCGGCCAAAACCTCCATCTCTTCATCGTAACGGAATGCCTGTCCTGATTTTTTCTTGGTATCATATTCTTTTGCCCTTTGAAAATAGCTGACAAACACTTGTTCTACACCCATTCTGGTCTGTGGAAAACGTGAAAAACTTTGCCAGTTTGATTGTTTTACGTTTTCCCCTAAGGCAAACTTTATAAATTTGGGCATATTAGGGAATAATAAACCCTCAGCATCTTCACCCCATTTTAAACGCAATATGGCAGAACGCCCACCAATGGGGTTTGCCGATCCGTGCAACAACTGAATGGTAGTTACCCCGCCGGCAAGGTTGCGGTATAGGTCTATATCTTTTGGATCAACTACATCTTCCATTTTTACTTCTGCGGTGGAGTTATGCCCTGCTTCATTAATGGCTAGTGCCCCAATGTGGGAATGCTCATCAATCACTCCGGCGGTTAAATGCTTGCCAGTGGCATCAATTTCTTTTGCCCCACCAGCATTAAGGTTGGCACCTACTTTTGTGATTTTTCCGTTTTTTACCAATACATCCGTATTTTCTAAAACTGCTTCACCCGTCCAAACCGTAGCATTTTTAAACAGCATGGTTTCTTGCTTAGGCTTCGTTGTATTTCCATACCCAATATTTGGATACGTCATGGCAATCACTTCAGGAGCTCCTTTTTCATCAGCTTTCTTCTTTAGCTTAGCTTCAAAAGAACTTGTTTTGGAGGCCTTAAACGAACTCTCTTTACCTGTTGGTAAAACCAATTTACCAGAAAGGTTAGCTGAGGTAGAAGACACTAAACTTGTCATTCTATAAATTTTTCCATCAGCAGCAGTAAATGAAAAATTTAACCAGTCACCGGCATAATCAATTTTTGATTTGAGGGCAACCGTATCTTTTTTGATTTCAATTTTAGGTTTGCTTATTTCGCCGGATAGGACCATTTTATAGGTTTGACCACTCGCATTTAGATCATAATCACCTCTAATATCTTTTTGATCTTTATTATTGATTACATTTTTGTTGCCTTGCACCCAATTTTCATAGAGGGTTGTGCTATCGTCAAAAACGTCACCTGAAGTAATTAAAAAGTTCGCCTGTCTTCCCATTTGTAAGGTGCCAATGAGGTTTGATTTTCCAAGAATATTCGCAGGCACGGTGGTCAATGCTTCTAGGGCTTTCGTTTTTGAAAGGCCGTGTGTTATGGCTTTCATTAGCATTGTCTTAAAATCTGCCGGAGATTTTAAGTCGTGGGTGGTCAATGAGAATTGAACCCCATTTTCTTCCAATACCTTCGGATTGGTCGGTGCCAAATTCCAATGCCGCATATCAGATAGATTCACGTATTCTGCCGCATACGGGTTAGAGACATCATAGGCTTTAGGAAAGTTGATGGGTATGATCAATTTCGCATTGGTATTTTTAATGGCGTTGATCTGTTGGTATTCATCGCCACCTCCCAATATGGTATACTGAAACCCAAATTGATCGCCAATTTTATCAGCACGCATGACATTACCGTTAGCACCGGCAGCGAATATTTGCGGTAAATTTTTATGCTCTAAAAGTGCTTCTAACGATCGGTCTTTTGTGTCAACATTACCTTTGGCATACCAATCTAAATCATAATGAAGTTGGCGCAATAAAGCCATAGCACCCATTAGTGATGTGGGATAGGATTGCCTTTTGGCAACACTTTTGGAGAATGAAAAATACTGGGCCGATTGGTCTTCCAAAATACGGTCTCCATCATTACCATTTCCGTTTAAAGCGACCAAAACCCCAGTGCCTCGAGCAATACCGTCTTGAAAGTGACTATTCACCACTCCAAAACCAGCTTTGCGTAGCTCACCGGCTTTTTTATCATCGTATTTGAATTTAGAAATGGCCTCGTTTTCTGGCATGATATGGTCATTCCAATAAAAACCTTCCCTTGTGGCATCATATTGGGATGCACGTCCACCACCTGGTGCACGTTTGGCTTTTTCAATACCAAAGCTTGAAAATACATCAATGAAAGATGGATAGATAGATTTTCCACTAAGGTCTTCTATGACCGCATTTTTAGGAATGCTTATAGTGGCACCTACCTGAACTACTTTTCCGTTTTGGATAAGCAGAGTTCCTTTTTCAATAATTTGGTTTGGTGAAACGTAGATTTTAGCATTGGTAAATGCCGTGTAGTTGTTGTTCTTTGATTTTACACCATCATTTTCTGGAAAATAATCTTGTGCAAACAAAGTGGCACTGCACCATAACAGTGCAAATGCAAAAAATTTCATTTTCATTTAGTTGTTTTTGAATTAGCCCTCTAAAGGTAGCGGAACGGACTTAGCTTTGCAAATAAAGGTCTTGCCAATAATAGTCATACCAAAAATCCTGATTGAAATTGATGAGAAGTCCAACCACGGCATTATAGCTTTCGATGCCTTGTGCTTGGTTGTTAACTTTTAAAAAAGAGTTGAAAATAGCTTTAAAAATAGGTTCGGTCACATTTTCATATTGCGCCCAAAAATCATTCAGTTCCCGGTAGTTCTTTTTTACCCCTTCGTTCAGTCCAGCGAATACAACTTCAAAAGCCTTTTCATCAATTCTGTTTAAATCGGAAAGGCAATAGGCCAATACATGGGAAAGTGAAGCGTATTTTAAATAGGGGTCCTTATTGCTGTACGTCACCAACATGCCAATAAAATTAGTGGCACTTTCAGAGGAATATCCCAATTGATGTCCAACTTCATGTGCACTGATGGAAGGCAATCTAAGCTTCGGGGCGATGGCATTTACTTGGGCTTCATTGGTAAAAGGATTCAAATATCCCCCATAACCCATATAGGTCAAAGGTGTGGAATAGAGGGATGATTTTAAACTTGGTTTTTGATATTCAAAGTTTTCAAAAATGGTAGCCGCGCGTTTATAACTCTCTAAAGTTTTTGCATAGATTTCTTTCTTTGAATAGGGAATTTGAACGGATTGGGTACTGTCCTTAGTGAGCTGTAATTGCAGATGATTGGTGTATTTTGCCATTTTCAAGGTAAACTTGACCAAGTCTTCTTTGGTATATTCTGCTTTAAAACCCATTTTTTCATTGATAGGCAATCGATAATAGTTCATGCCCCAGAATAAATGAAAAATGAAGTAGGCTAAGGATAAGACTACGCCTAAATCCAATAGGGCTTTTTTGTAGTTTTTTCTTAGTGTTTTACCGTATAGATATAAATAGCGAATGAGTGAAAAAACCAATACCGTATAAAATACATCACCTACAGAGAAAGGAATCCAACCAAAAAGAATTCTTAAAAATTTAGAAATCAGGGGATACAAACCTTCGGAATAGTATTTTTCAACCAACTCGGGATAACTCCCAAACCATTTTACAAATATGATTTGCGGAATCAGAGAAATTGCAAGGATTGCTTTAGTTGAAAATTTCACAAAACGAAGGTAACTTTTAGTGTTAGGGTTTTAAGAGATTTTTTTAAAGGTGTTTTTTTTAAGTTTCTGTCACATCGGAACGGCCGATGTGACAGTTGAACTTATTTTCTAGGTTGCCCTATTACATCTATATTTTCTAAAGTTTACTGAATTCCAACCATTTCTAAGTCGAAAACCAAGGTTGAACCACCAGGAATTGGGCCATAATCATTATCTCCATAACCTAAATGTGGCGGAATGAACAATCTAACTTTATCACCAACTTTCATGGTGAGCATACCTTCTCTAAAACCAGCAGCTAATTGCGCTTCGGGACTGAAATCTGTAATCATGGGACTAAATTGTCCTCTATGCATTTGGTTGATTTGCGTAAAGTTTCCAAACTTCTTAGCAATGTCCCCTAAACTGGTATCAAACAAAGTGGCGTCAGTCATTAACCAACCTGCATAGTTCAAAGCTACTTTCTGTCCTATTTTCGGTTGTTCACCTTCTCCTTTTTTCAGGGAGAATATTTTAAGTCCGCTTGCGGTACCTTCCGCATTTGCCTGTTGTTCTTTTAATTCTGAAATAAAATCTGCTTTCATTTGCGCCATAGCAGCAATTTCTTTTTCAGCTTCTGCAAAATATTCGTTCATGATGGCAATGGCATCAAACTTTTTGGCATCCTTACCGTTTCTAATGATTTCTACCGTATTCATGATAACATCAACTTCAGGCTTGTTACCCGCCAAGACTTTAACATTGGCTATGGTGTCCACTACTTCAATACCCTTGATGACTTCACCAAAAACAGTATGCTTGCCATCTAACCAAGGTGTAGGTTTATGGGTTATAAAAAATTGACTACCGTTAGAATCCGGACCTGGGTTGGCCATAGATAGAATACCTTTTCCCGTATGGGCAAGTGAATCAACGAATTCGTCTTTAAACGTATATCCTGGGCCACCCCTTCCGCTGGCGAGAGGGTCACCACCTTGAAGCATAAAATCTTTCATTACGCGATGGAAGGTAAGGCCATCATAGTACTTTTTTTCTTTGTATTCTTCACTTACAAAAGGACTGTTACCTTCTGCTAGTGAAACAAAACTTGCTACTGTTAAAGGAGTGGCGTCGTGGTATAATTTTACTACAATAGCACCTTTATTAGTTTGTATATCAGCATAAATTCCATCATCTAAATCAGCATATTTGCTAGACTTACAACTTGCAAGAACTATAAAAATCAATGACAAATAATAAACAAAAACTTGTTTCATGGTATTTTCTATTTTTAATTTAAACTATCTTTTTTATTTAAGATTTCCAATAATTGAACACTTGATTTGATGGCCATTGAAGGCGGTATTTTTTTGTCATCACCACGATAGCCATAGGCTTGTGAAGAAGGAAACAAAAAGGTAGCTTTTTCTCCCTCTTTTAAAAGTTTGATTCCATTTCGCAATCCTGGAAAAAGTTGTGATTTATCAATGGCATGTTGAACGATACCAATATCTTCTTGCTTGTAAATAGTATCACCGCCCAAGGTCATTACAGTATAGGCTAATAATACTTCATCGTTAGTTTTTGGAACATCGCTTTTGGTTTGCACTTTTGTTTCGTAGACATACCAGAACCCATCAGTACTGGAGTAATATTCATTTAGAGAATCGTTGGCAATAAGCTGCTCAATGATTTTTTTCTCTTCGGCAAGTAGCTTTTTGCTTCGCTCTACAGATGCTTTGTAAAAACTGCCAGATTTTACTTCAACTGGTTTTCTTGCTTCTGGTTGCCCGCAGCTTGCTAGTGCTAAAAGAAAAGCTAGTAAAAACAACTTTTTCATTTACGTAGTTCAGATTTATATTCTTTTAAAAGCCCTACAAATTTTTCCGTAGTGCTTTCTAAGCTTGCTTCACTTCGCCCACCTGCCGCATTGGTATGCCCGCCGCCATGAAAATGGGCTCTTGCAAACTCGTTAACAGAGAAATCTCCAATAGATCTAAATGAAATTTTTATAATGCCCTCTTCTTTATTTTCTATAAAAATTACCGCAAAAATAATCCCTTCTAAGGTAAGGCCATAATTCACGAAACCTTCCGTGTCCCCCTTGCTAAACTTATGCTTATCCAATTCGTCTTGACTAAGGGTAATATACGCGGTATGGTACTCCTCAAGAATAACCAAGTTATTCAATGCAGCACCTAATAAATGCAATCTTGCGGGAGAGTTGTTGTCAAAAACGTTTTGGTGAATTTCCATATTTTGAGCTCCCCTATCAATTAAATCAGCAACAGCCCTATGGGTTTGACTTGTTGTAGAGGAGTATTTAAAAGACCCTGTGTCAGTCATAATACCGACATACAGACAAGTTGCTATTTCTTGGGTAATGGCGCTGGTGTCTTTAAGTGATTGAATAAAATTATATACCATTTCGCAGGTAGAGCTCATGGTGATATCAGAATAGGTGACCTTGGCATAATCACTAGGTTGCTGATGGTGGTCAATCATAATAAAATCTGCCGTAGCAGCTTCTAAAAAGGGTTCCATTTGACCTGTTCTTGAAAGATGATTAAAATCTAAAGTGAAAATCAAGGAAGCTTCTTCTATTTTTTGTTTTGCTTGACTG
>CAYGUO010000181.1:0-6088 GCA_964353095.1 uncultured Flavobacteriaceae bacterium
TCATGAAGTGATTCCTAAAGAAAGTGGTGCGGCGGCACGTTGTGAGCTATATCAGCTCTATTACCTTTTGGTGCATTTGAACCTCTTTGGAGCTTCGTATAAAGCTTCGGTAATCGCTATTCTGCAACGGTATTTTAAGTGAGTGTATTTCTATTTGTAATTCCAACAAAAACGGGGCTAAAAAGTCCTTTTTTGATTGTCGAGTTTTAAGCATTTCCCCGAAGTATCAGAGGGCACTCAATATGACAGATGTCCGCATTTTTCACTTTTTTCAAAATCCGCTCTAGACCAGAATACGACTAAAACAGTGAACCCTCAAAACACGATGTCCCCTTGTTCTAAATAGGCCGTAACGAGGGCTCGCATTTCATTTTGAGAAAGTGCCACAGGAGTATCTGGGCGGTAGAGCGTTTTAATAATTTCGCGGTCAAACGGATTAAAATTAGCCGTTGCCGCGGAACACATCACACTGGTGGGTTCGCCATCACAATAGGTATCTGACGTATGCCCCAAACCTATGATATGGCCCAGTTCATGCTTAAAAAGGGCGGCACTGGGTCCGTTCATCCAAATACGACCCCGAAAAATGTTGAAATTACCATTGGTGTTGTACAGGGCGTAACCGCTAAAATTACCACCACTGATCTGGCTGAACATATCGGGCCATTCTGCCTGCACCGAACTTGTCGGCCCCATAATCAGATGGATATCCGATTCCGCTTGCGAATTCACCAGTTCAATCATCGTACCATCCGTGAAAAAGGAATTAAATTCTTCTAAATAGCCCCGCACGGTCTGACTGTAATTACTGGGCAAATCGCCATCTAAAAACAACTTTACCTGACCCTGCCATTTTTCACTTAGCGCACTACCACTAGCGGTTGGTGAAAGCTTATAGGTGAGATAGATGTATTCACTGACAAAGCTTTTTTGAAAATTGGTCAAGGGGCCATCATCTGCATCGGTCACGTTTATTGTGATGGTCGCCGTTGTTGCGCCGCCTTTGTTATCTCTTACACTTACGTCAAAACTGAAAGACTGTGCCGTTTCGTAATCTAAAATAGAACGGGCCTTGGTGGTTACGACCCCAGTAGTAGTGACAATACCCAAATCAATGTCTGATTCTATTCTGAAGGTGAGCGGGTCACCATCTGCGTCTGATGCTTGAAGGTTGGCAATGGTTTGAAAGCCTCCGATATCTTCGGCAACCACAAATTGCTGGTCTGCCATTAGTGGAACGGCATTGACCGGAGTGGGGTCTTCCATCACTATTTCTTCTTCCGTTTCAGAAGTACTACAAGATGCGATGAACAAAAGGGTGCTTGCGATGAGAATTCGCTGCCAGAATTGTACTGTTCTCATAAGTTGGTGCTTTTAAGATTTTTAAATTTATTCATTTTATCGCTAGTTGACCATACCCGCAAAGGGGTATTTTAAAACTCGTATTTTTTCTCCACCGCATACCTTAACAATTCGCCTGCTCCACTTAAGCCCAGTTTTCGAATCATGTTTTTACGGTGGGTATCTACCGTGCTTTTACCAATAAAGAGTTCTTCGGCTATTTGGTGGCTGGTGCGGCCTCTGGCAATCAATTGTAAAATCTCTCGCTCCCGAGAAGAGAGGATGCTTTTAGAACTGTTTTTTTCAGTATCGGGCAAGTGTATTTTTTTGTCGTAATAGGTGTTTCCTGCTGCTACGGCACGGATGGCCTCTAAAACAATATCAAGGCTGCTATTTTTTAAAATATAGCCCTGCGCACCTGCCGTTACCATTTGTTGTACCGCATCATCTTGGTCAAACATGGTAAAGGCCACTACTTTGGTGTAGGGCAGTTCTTTTAAAATGATTTTGGTGGCTTCAATACCGTCTAACTTGGGCATACGAATATCACATAAGACCACTTTAGGCTGTTTTAAGCGCACTAGTTTGAGGAGTTCTTCGCCATTGTTGGCATGGCCAACAACACTAATGTCATCTTCGTATTTTACATACGATTTGATGCCGTCAATAAGGGCTTGGTGGTCTTCGGCGATGGCTACGGTTATCATACGGGGAGGTCTATTAAAATGGAGGTACCTTTGCCCAATACGCTATCTACGGTAAAACTACCTTCTAGGTGCTCTACGCGCTTTTCAATATTGGTGAGGCCCATACCGGTTTGGGTCGCTTTTAATTGGTAACGGTCAAAACCTTTTCCGTTGTCTTCCACAATGATATTTAAGTTGTCTTCATGCTGCGTAAGCTGTATGGTTACTTTAGTGGCTTGGGCGTGTTTAATGGTATTGGCCACCAATTCTTGTATCATACGAAAGAGGTTGAGCTCCAGCGAATTTTCCAAGCGCTCGCCCATGCCAAAATCTTCTACTTTAACTTCTAGGGCATTGGAATGGGTAATGACCGCAGCCATTTTTTTGATGGCTGGCAGTAAGCCCTGGTCACTCATTACCCCAGAGTTTTTGCTGTGTGCCATGCCCCTTATTTTTTGATAGGCATCGTCCAACAGTTTTTGGGCGCTTTGTAGGGCAGGGTCTTTTTTAGTGCTTTTGGCATTGTCAAAATGCAGTTTGATGGTCGCCATTAAACTGCCCAAATCGTCATGCAGTTCGTTGGCCACTTTTTGACGTTCTTTTTCTTGACCTTCTATCATGGCGTCAATACTAAGCAGTTCTTGGGCTTTCAACAGGTTGTCAACCCGTTCTTGTTTTAAAAGGGTTTCTTGTTCTGCCAGCAGGCGTTTTTTGGTAGTGTTTTTTTGAAGGAGGATGGCAATACCGGCACCAAAAATCAAAGCCAAACTTGCGGCGATAAGCCAGTTGCGATTGGTACGCACTTTTTGCTGTTCTTCAAGAATTTGTTTTTCTTTTTCTGCGGTTTGGTATCTAGCATTTAAGCGAGAAATTTCTTTGTTATTTGAATCGTAATCGACTAGAACCTTAAGTCTATATGCTTCCTTTAAAACGTCAAATGCTTCCTTATTTTGATTGAGTTGATCAAAATTTTTTGATTTATAAAGGTTAATATAATAACTATATTTAGTAGTGTCTGATAAATCCAAGTAATTGGCCGCACTATCAACATATTTCAAAGCGACTTCTGATTTCTTCCTTACTCGATATATTTCTGATAGACGGATAAAAGATCTAAATTTTATATATTTTAAAAATGGTTGATTATGAATGCTTTCTATTGCCTTTTTGTGATTTATTTCAGCTAAATCATATTCATCAAGTGTCTCTAAATACACTCCTCTGGAGGATAGGTAATTTGCCCAAAATGGATGATTTTCATTAAACCGTTCCATTAATACCACAAACCTCTTGAAGAATGTTTGGTCAATTGTTATCTTCTTAAAGATATTCCTCAAATTTGATTGTAACACGTTTATTAAATGATGGTATTCATCAGCGTCATCATTCTTCAATTCAACAAATCTTTCTAAATATTTGAACATGTCATCATTGGCCTGTTCAACGCCATTTCTATAATTTTCTAGTATGGATAAGACTGCAAATTTTTCAAGCTCTAGATTATTGACTTCTCTCGAGAATTGATAAAATTTTTGAAAATGCTCAAAAGAATCTCCAGTGTAAGATTTAGAATATAAATGGTAATATCCCTTTTTTAGGTTTTCAATTGCTATGGTTAATGGTTCATTGCTTAAAGACTCTGAAATTACAACCTCTCTTTGCCCAGCAAAAAAGAGTATATCAGCTAGTTGGGTCATCTGATTCTGCAATTCTCGGTCCTTTATTGTTTGTGATATCTGGCGAGCATTGGCATAGTTGAAATTTTTTAATTCTTTAAAAAAAGAATCTATATTATCTACTTCTTCGGCTTGTGCGAAGTTCATTACCATTACAGAAAGAAAGAAATATAGATTCTTCTTCATTAGCTACAGTACAAAAAGTCTAGATTTAGGACATTGATTGCCAGAATCACTTTCAGGAGCATGAATTAATTCCATTTTCAAATCGTTATTTGAGAATTTAGTTGGTTCTGGTGTTCTAGTAGTACTTTCCTGTATACAAACCAAAGAATCTCCACTTACTTGAGTTTTAAAACCTTCTCGATAATTGAATTCGTTATCAAAAACAAATCCACCCATATTAGGTAGTTCCTTTAGCCTTCTATCAACCCCAAAATAAGAGGCTCCCTTTTTAAACTCGTTTGACTGGCATTGCACCACAGAATCTGTGCTTCCACCAAGCGCTTGAAGTTCTAAAATAAGTCTCCATCCATCTGCTTTTGCCGGGTTATTCTTATCTTTTACCGGTAATAAATGAGCTTGCACTATTCCTAAATTAACGATTCCTTTATAATTTAAAATTTTAAGTCGTAACCCCGTTAGCTTGTATATCTCATCATCTGGATCTTTGTCTTCTACTTTAAACTTTGCATATACTGCGAAAAACGTTCCATACAATTGACTCGCATAAATTGACTGATAATCGTCATTATTTGCAAGATTCACATTTCCAATTAATTCCATGCTTTTAGTGTTTTTGGTTTGGTTCAAATATTGGTTTAAAATGCGTTTTGCAACATCCCCATAACTAGGTATTTTCTACTTTTTTGATTTTAAAAATCCCTACAAATAGGTATTGTAACTTTTATAAGAAGCCCTTTTATTTACCCATGAGTTAGTTAGTCACAAATAAGCTCATTAGTAGTAGCAAAACCATGTCTCGGGGGAAACAAGTTGATGCGAACCTAATGGGCTTTTGAAATTAACCAATTGGCTTAAAACTTGCCACTAAAAGAGCTATAAAATGTTAAAAAACCTTCGTAAGCCTATGGTAACCGGGTTTGAACCGTTTTAAGATGGGCGTACTATTTTAGTAACGCCTCTAAAAGCTTCCTAACCCTTTCACTATTCCAATCGGAAGCACCCGTTTCTTTGACGATGATCTTTCCGCTTTGGTCAATTATAAAATTAGTGGGAATACTGCGATCAAAAAGGGCTGTAGGTGGCTTCATTCGTGGAATATACACCGGTAGGTCGTATTGTTTTTTGTTCAAAAACTGTTGTGCCACGGCGGCATCTTCGTTGGTGAGCAGCACAAAATGTACCTGATTTCCATAGTCTTTATACAAGGCTTGAATACTGGGCAGTTCGGCCAAGCAAGGTGCGCACCAGGTGGCCCAATAACTGATAAAAGCGACCTTGCCCTTACCAATTTGAATGGTGCTTGGACTACCGTTTAAATCCCTTACTGCATATTCAAAAGGTATTAGTTGCGTTTGGTCTTCCTCATCCATAGCCCTTGGGGAGAGCACTTTTACACGTAGGGTATTCAGGGCCACTTGTATGGGTTTTCGGGTTTGGGGTATTATCAGTAGTATGATAAATACCACAAAGAAAATATCGCTCGGTTTAAATTTTTTCTTCACTTAATGCTAAACTTTTGATTGGCTCAATCGGTTTTCAAGACCTTCGCTTATGACGCACTATTACGATGCTCATTGTGGTTCTTACCATAGTCTTCTAATCATAACCAATTCGGTCACGAATGGTACCATCTGCTCTATGGATAATAACATCGGCTTGGTGTTTTTTAGCGATGGTTTTGGCTTTATTGATGGCGGTGGATTGTTTTCTATGTTTTGAGGTAATCCGTTTATTTCCCTCTCTTCGCACCGCCCAACCTTTCTCATAAGGCACCACATGTTGATGCCAGGTTCGTGGCCTGCTGCTTGCACGAGAACTCTTAAAAAAGACCTCAACCAATTCAATCACTATTTTCAGCCAAGATTTGGAGGCGTTGTTATCAGCCATATCTGCTTGCTTTGTAATGCCCAAGATACTGTTTTTGTTCCACTGTTTGCTGTAGGCAAGGCACCCTGTAGATGTTGAACTAAATCGATAAACATGCATGTTTCAAAGCGCCTGTCCTGAGCGTCGTGGAAGGGTATCGAGAAGTTAGTGCGTTCCAATGGTTCTCGATAAAACGCCTCTTTCAGGGCATCACTCGAACTGACAATATGCAAAAACTCAAATGAACACCTAATGTCACTTCGAGTGTTTTCAATGAAGTGATAACGGAAGTGAAAATGCCCGCCTGCCGGACGGGCAGGTATCGAGAAGCTC
>CAYGUO010000182.1:0-2846 GCA_964353095.1 uncultured Flavobacteriaceae bacterium
CTATTGAATTACGTATCAATAAAGATACCTCCGATGAAGAATTGGCCAAAATGAAGGAAGATCTAAGGCTTAAAGGAGTTGATTTTTCGTATACCGTAGTCCATAATGATACCAATGAAATTATTGACATCACCTTGAATCTCAGTGGAGAAAATGCTGATGGCGATAGGTTTAGTGGCAATTATAATTCTAGCTCAAACGAACCTATTAAAACCATTCTGGTTGTATATGACGACGAAGCTAACCTAGTATCATTCAGTAATTCAAATGCTAAAACCCTTCACATTACAAAAGATAGTGATGGCCATAGCAGTGTTTGGTCGGGAATGGATGAAATTGGAAAGCATGAGGATATTATTATTAAAGAGGGAAAAACCCTAGAAATCAAAGGAGATGGTAGTTCTAAACTGATTTTCTTAGATGGAGAACAGATTACCATAGAGGAATTCGAAAATGAAGGTAAAATTGAAAAAATAATTTCAACCTCAATTAATAATCTAGAACACTACCATGATTCCACAGGAACAACGGTAATAGACGAGTTAAAGTTCAAAGATGAAGATGGTAATGAAGAAACAATGACGCGTGTGAAAACTATTAGTAATGGCAAAACAAAATATGTGATCGTAAAGAAGGAGAAAAACTCTACTGATAAGGAAGTTAATATTCATTTAGAAAATGATGAATCCGATCATGAAGAAAATATGGTTTCCATTGACGCGGGCGATACCAAAACCAAAAAAATTAAAATAAAAACAATGGGGAAAGACCCTTTGTATATTATTGACGGTAAAGAAGTTTCAAAAAAGGAATTTAAAAAACTCTCCCCTGATGATATTGCTACAATCGATGTTTACAAAGGCAAGAAAGCATCTGAAAAATATGGCAAAAAGGCAAAAGATGGAGTAATCGATATTGTCACAAAGAAAAAATAGTAGTTAACATGTTTTTAAAATATTGAACCGACCAGAAATGGTCGGTTTTTTATTTTGTCAAATAAACGGAAACATCAAAAACATCAATTTCACAAATGGAAGGCTCCTTGCTTTTTAAAATAGCATCAAAATATCCGCTTCAATTATTTCAAATTGTAATACTATTTGATTTTTATTATTACATATTCTAACCCAAAATAAGTTAGTCACATCAATATTAAAGGTTATTACGTTGTTATACTTACAAAAGTATATTCAATTGTAATATTTCTACAAGTTTCATTTGGTAAGACCGTGACTATCCTAGTATATTGGATACGAATCAAAAGAATACTAATTAAAATCCATCAAAATATGATCGCACTAGTTAAGTTTATCGTTACCGTTGTTATGAGCCTTATCGTAATATTCATCTAGTTACGTTTACCAAGCCTCGTTCTTGAGCATGGAAAAGTCCAAATTTTCATTTAATAAACTATCGCCGTACCGTTAATTAAAAAACGGTTGTATTTTGTAAAAAAAATACAAACGTGGAAAAATCTATTTTTAGAGTTCTTGCAAAATTGAACAAACTCTTATTACCTTCTTTCACTAAAAAACGATTGGATATCTCTAAAGCATCAAAATTGCAGCTTGCGCTAATCGGGTGGCGCTATTTTGTTACCACTAAAGCGTTGGGCTAATATTTTAAAAGCGAATTGATTTCATAGCCATGTAGTTTCTCCGTACCGTTGAGAAAGCCCAATTCAATTAAAAAATTACACTGCACCACTTCGCCACCCAACTGCTCCACCAAACGGCAAACTGCCTTAGCAGTACCACCAGTTGCTAAAACATCATCATGCACCAATACTTTTTCCCCTTTTTCAATGCCATCGACATGAATCTCTAAGGTATCCGTACCATATTCCAAGTCATAAGATTGGGAAACGGTTTTAAAAGGTAATTTCCCAACTTTACGAACAGGTACAAAACCTGCTCTCAATTTAATGGCCAGCATTGGGGCAAAAATGAATCCCCTACTATCAACACCTACTACTTTGTCAATATGTTTTTGATTTACAAAATGATACAGTGCATCTGCAGCTTGTTCCAATGCGTTGACGTCTTTTAAAAGTGGCGTAATATCTTTAAAAGTAACACCTGGTTCAGGAAAATTTTCAATATCACGAATGTAGGAGTAGAAATCCATAGATTTATGCTTAGAGGGTTTTGTGGTAAATTTAAAAAGAAATATATTTGCAGCCCATTAAAACGGCCTCGTGGCGCAACTGAATAGCGCACTTGATTACGGCTCAAGAGGTTACAGGTTTGAATCCTGTCGAGGTCACGAATAAATTGAAAAGCAAGCAAAATCATAAAGCTTGCTTTTTTGATTTTGTGGGTTTTTGATTTTCAGCGCGGAGCGCTAAGGATGTGAATACAATCCTGTCGAGGTCACGAATAAACAAAAAAGCCCACCATTTTCATGGTGGGCTTTTTTATCAGTTACTAGTGCACTATACTAGTGGCGTACCTTTTAATCGTTTTTCAATTTTTTTCTTCTTCTCCGTTAAGCGTTTCATAACATCCATTAAATCTGGATCTTTCGTTTCCTTATAAATTTCGTTGATATCTAGAATAAGCTTTTTTGCTTCTCTAGAAGCCGAAACCCTATCACTGGTTGACATGTGGCTTAATGTTCTATTCTGAAACTCGGTTGCTCTTGCAAGTAAATCCTCCGTCATTTTTATTTAAAGTTAAATATTGTATTATAATTAATCATCAATAATCTATATTTTACTTCTATTGTCATATTGAAATTTCGTATTTGTGAAAAATTTAACTTTGACAAAAAATTGCCTCTTATCACAATAAAGTAAATACATTTGCCAATATAAAGAATTAAGTGCAAAGAAATTTCTATTTTGA
>CAYGUO010000182.1:2856-6062 GCA_964353095.1 uncultured Flavobacteriaceae bacterium
AATTAAATAAAATTTAAGATGAAAGGATACATTTATAAGTTCAGCTTGATATTCACTGCAATTATTCTGTTATTATCCTGCTCATCTGATGACGGTGATGAACCTGCCGAAACATCTGGTTTTGAACTTGTAGGCACTTGGCAGTTAACTCAAATCAACGTAAATGAACCTATTGATGTGAACAATGATCAAATAGCATCGGTAAATTTACTTGATGAAGTGCCCTGTCTAGAAGACACCCTTATTCTGGGTCAAGATTTTAAATGGACCTCGACTGCGGTTACCCCCGCTGTAATTACAGCGATTACAGGAAATTTATATAATGTAAGCTGTTCCGAGGTAACAACGACATCAGGAAATTGGGGATTCTCACCTGGCGTCTTGGGTTTAACTGGAAATTCAATTAGAACTTTATCATACGATGGAACCATACTAACAGAGACCTTAGAAAGTAATCTGCCGGGCGTTGTTATTGTCAGTTTGGTATACGAGAGATAACTTTCAACGATTATTCCGCATTAGTGCTATCCTTTTTTTTGATATAGCTTTCAATAGGTATTAATCTATTCTCCAATTCACCTTGCTTTGACTCCAATGCTCTTCGCATCGTCTCAAGTTCTTGCTCAAGTTGTTTTTGGGTGACGTTACTGTCATGACCAAATAATGCTTTTCCGATACTAAAAATGGAAAATATAAAACTAAAAATGACGGCTGCAATTAGTGTGAACAATAGCTTTCGCTCTTTTTTTGGGGATTGTTTTTCGGTTTTCCCTAAGGCTACCTTTTCTTCAAATGATAGCTTTTGTGTATTTGACAACTGATTCAAAAAAACATCCCACTTTTCCTCTTCTTGTATATAAAGGTCTTTAAAGTTGGAATCTTCCAAAAACCGATTGGTGTATGCAGTAGCAGAAAGCATAAATAGTTTAGAACCGTTGCCGCTCATAACATCCAACAAATCTGCATCGTAGTCTATAATCTCAAGAACTAGTTTTTCAACAAATTGAATGTTATAACCAGGCCTTAAAAATTCATCATAAAGTAATTGAACTTCAAAATAGTCATCGCGCTCCAAGGCGTATTGCAAAAACTTATCCTTTAGCTCTGCCTTAAAAAACTCACTCATTATGGATGCTGAAATTGAAATATCTGTTAAGAGGGGACATTTATCGAATATAAAGTTAAATCAATTAAAAACCCAAACACTTCCTTTCAATAAAACAACTATAAATTTTATGAAAGCGCATCGTTTTAACCGTAATTCTTGTAGTATATAAAAATTAAGGTCGAAAAAATTACAAGAAATATATTCACTATATACCTAGAAGATAAACATTTTTAAAATTTCAGTTTTTCATCCTTGTCCCAAAGTCCCCAATAGGCGCCAACATCCCCTTCTGCCCCAACCTTCCAAGATTCGTCAAAAGACGAAAAGTAAAAAATATCAATATCGTCTTTAGTTGACCATACTTGGCTATTAATAAAATATTTCATTGCATTCTCAGCATTGGAAACCGCTCCTTTTAAACTGCTGCCTTGACTTGGCCATCCGGTTTCTGTAATAATAACCTTTTTACCTCTTGCTGCATCGGTAGCCTGACCAAACATCTGTTGCATATGATTCAATGAATATTCCATTGGACAGCCCTCCCAATAGGGATAACAATTGGATAATATCACATCACAGGCATCGACAATTTCTGGATGCTGTGTAAATTCATAGTAGGCGTCTACATAACCCACTTCAACATTTGGCAATGCGTCTTTTACCCGATGGATATAGCCTAATAATTGCTCTTTGCTCAAATCATTACGATAGAGCACTTCATTTCCTACTGCAGCAATATCCACATAACCTTCATTAGCCAAGGCAATCAGTCCTTCTATTTCTGACTCGTTCATTTCTAAATCGTCTCCCAACCAAGCTCCGACCATCGTTTTCAAACCACTTTTCTTTGCAATTCGAGGAATATGTTCATTGCCCTCAACACAAGAAAAAGAACGCACCCATTTGGCGTATGGTTTAATGATGTTTATTCTTCTTTGTACTTGTTCTTCGGTTATGACATCGCCAGGTTTTTGACCATCTTCATACATGCTAAAGCAAAGCCCATGCATTCCGTTTTGAAGTGTCTCTAACCAGAGTTCTTTTAATTCATCTTCAGAGATTTTGCTAAAATCAACGCCTGCATGTTGCTTATAATTATTCTTTGCAAGTGAAAAATGGTGTCCTTCTCTGTATGACATAATCTTATCTACTATTGATTCTTATTATTTCTTTCTTCAAGTTGCGTTCTTATATCATTTGCTCGCTCTTCGGTAACGCTGTAATTACGCATGATATACATTGCAACGAGCGTTCCTAGTATAGGTATTCCCGAAAAGGATAATCGCAAACCATCGACAGCACCCTCAGGTTGAACCGTTGCTCCCGAATCAAAACCAACAATACTTAAAATAACACCACTCAATCCGCCCGCGATTGCAAAGCCAAACTTTACCATCCACCAGTAAATAGCACCAAAAGTACCTTCTCTTCTTAAGCCTGATGTTAACTCATCTAAATCAATTACATCAGCCGTCATCGACATCATCAATACAAAAAGGCTTCCAATACCGAAAGAAAAGAATGGCAATGCGATTATAAACAGATATGGTTTACCTGGGATAAAAAGAAACCACAACATAACATACCCTAATACCGATATTCCTTGTGAGATTAAGAATGCTCGTTTTTTTCCAAATTTTTTAGATAATCCGGTAACAATTGGAATGACTAAAAAAGTGGTTCCAAGCGCTCCTAAACAGCCAAAGAGTGTTGGCCAAATTCCCGCTGCGCCAGCATCTCCCTCAAAAAGATGATAGACAATGATAAAGAAAGAAAATGAAGCAATAGTGTAAAAAGCATTGTAAACCAAAAAAGTTGAAATACATAGTTTTCTAAATGGTTTTAGTTTAAACGCACTTACAAAACCGGATCCAATTTCTCTTAAGCTATTCCCTATATTTTTTAAGTTAAGCGGAGAATAGACTTCGTTTAGCGTTGACTTGCTTTTAATAAACACCCCTGGAACAATAGCACAAATAGTAAAAATGATACCAACCCAAACTGCAAGTGACCTAGTAGCAACCTCAGCAGCTTCAAACCAAGCTGGGTCATACATAATTACCCAAAACCAAGGTGCAATAACCCATGCCCACTGACC
>CAYGUO010000183.1:0-6002 GCA_964353095.1 uncultured Flavobacteriaceae bacterium
GCCCTAAATCAACATGGTTGTTCCATGATATGGCACCGTCTTCCTCGTTTACAAAATCCATCATTACAGGATTTTTGGATAAAGTAGATAGCGTTAAAGGGGAAACAAAAGAGCTGGCACTTTTGGTCATCACTATTTTGACCTCAGCACCAGCTTTTATCAATAAACGTACAAGAAAGGTTGTCTTGTAAGCAGCAATCCCCCCGGTAATTCCCAAAAGGATGTTTTTTCTGCTTAACATTTATGCGTCTTTCTCAGTATTTCTGTAGTAAATCTTATCTTCTAACCATTCATGAACTGCAAGTGCATGTGGTTTAGGCAGTTTTTCGTAAAACTTAGAAACCTCTATTTGCTCTTTGTTTTCAAAAACTTCTTCTAAACTATCGCTGTAGGTAGCAAATTCTTCTAGCTTTTCTAGTAACTCCTTTTTTATTTCAGAATTGATTTGAATAGCTCTTTTAGAAGTAATGCTAATCGCTTCATAAATATTTTCTGTTTTTGAGTCAAACTCATTTTTATCATGAGTTACTGTAGAAACAGAGGCTTTGGTATTTTTTAAATCGTTCATAAGCAAATAAAACTTAAATTATTTTGATAAGACTTCCGTCTCGTTCAATGCATTATCTATTTTTTCCAACAAGTCGTTTGCTTTCTTAGCAAACTGGGTGTCTGGGTATGCTTTCATCAAAGCATTGTACTGTGCTTTCGCTTCTTTAAACCGTTCTTGTTGTTTTTGTACGGTACTATTTTCAGCAAGATTTGTAGCTGACCTTACCCTGTAATAAAAGGCTTCTTCCCTATAAACTGAACCAGGATTGTCAGCAATAAAATTATCAAGGGCTGCAATGGCTGAAACCAAAATAGGAAAATTAAACTCTCCTAGCTTATCAAACTGTTTAGCGATTTCAAGCTCCTTTTTTTGTTTTTTTCTGGTTAGTTCTTGGGCTATTTCATTGGCCTGTGCAAAATACTCTGATTCTGGGTAGGTATTTATAAAGTTTTGTAATTTACCAAGTGCTTTATCCGTATCTGTTTGGTCAAGTGTGTATTTTGGAGAAAGCTCATAATAACTTCTCGCTTCTAAATATATTGCCTGTTGTACTTTATCGCTCTGGGGATATGATTTTATAAACCGTTCAAACTGATAGCCCGATAGGTAATAATCCTTATCTTGATAATAAGAATCTGCAAAAAAGAACATCACACGTTCTCCTTGGGGTTTTCCTATGTATTTGGGAGCAATTTGTTCAAATAAACGTTTGGCCCTAGTGAAATCACCATCGTTATAAAACTTCTCCGCCATTTCATACTTGGCCTTAACATCAGTATTCTTCAATACTTTTTGATACTCATTACAAGAGACCAGAAAGAATAAAGAAAAAACTAATACCCCAAAAATTGACTTCATCTGAGAAAACATTTTGCAAAATTAGTAATTCCTGTCCAATTTAAAGCTACATACGAGGTATAAAATTAGCCTTGAAAACAAGTCGTTACAAGCATTTTAGTAAAGTTTAACGAATTTAAGCCGTCACCTTGCTAAAAGCACTCAAAAAAACACCTATTTTCTGTCGTAGTTCAACACTGGCTTGAACAAGAGGTAATCGCACACTTGACGAAGACATATTTAAGTGGTTAAGCACCGCTTTTATACCTGCAGGATTACCTTCCTGAAAAATCAAATGCATTCCAGTTAGCAAGGACTGATGAATTTCATAAGCAGCTTCTGAATCACCCTTTAATCCTAGAGTAATCATTTGTGAAAACTCCCTCGGCAAACCTTGACCTAACACCGATATTACCCCAGCACCTCCTGCCAACACCGTTGCTAATGCGGTAAAATCATCTCCGGAAATCAATAGAAAATCTTGTGGCTTATTTTGAATGATTTCGTCAACTTGAAGCATATCACCCGAAGCTTCTTTAATTCCAATAATATTCTCAAAATCGGTAGCTAACCGGAGCGTTGTATGGGGTAACATGTTACTGCCTGTTCTAGAGGGTACATTGTACATAATAATAGGCAAGGGCGAAGCATGGGACAAGGCTTTAAAGTGTTGATAAATACCTTCTTGTGTAGGTTTGTTATATGCAGGAGAAACAGAAAGGATGGCTTCATAATCCATAAAGTCCGTCTCTTGCAGTTCTTCAACCAAAGCATGCGTATTGTTTCCACCAACACCTACCACTAAAGGCAAGCGGCCTGCATTAGTTAAAGAAATGGTACGCATCACCAGCTGTTTTTCTTTCTTGGATAGCGTAACGGATTCCGCCGTTGTGCCCAATACCACCAAATAGTCTACACCACCAGCAATCTGGTGTTCCACAATACGTTCCAATGTGTTTACATCAACGCTACCATCCGTATCAAAAGGGGTAACCAAAGCAACACCTGTACCAACAAATTGTTTCATTATTCCAATTCTTTTAAGACTTTTAAATACTTTTTTAGTTCTGCTTTAAATGTTTCAAAATCTTTCATATCAGTGGAAAACATCAAATCATTAATATTTGCATCTATACCTGTAAAACCTACTCTTAACCGTGCATGCACCTTTGCTGTGAGCAATTTTAAAAGCAACCTATCTTCCATATAATAGTTGATAAGCAAATCATATTCCCTACTGACAAATTCTTCTACATGGCTATTCTCAATTGAACCGTTCCACCCTAAATCCTTATCCGTAAAAAACTGTATTGAAAAAGGAGTGTTTTTGTCTTGTCCCCTTCGATAACCAATTATTTGAATCGCATTTGGTGGCAATGAAAATTCTTTAATAAATTCATTGAACACCTCAGCATTCGGGAAATTATCCATATCAACAATACAAGCAATGGCCCTGATACCCTTTTTTCGATTCGCTGGCACTTTTGACTTCACCAGCTCGTCTTCCAAATATTTAAGACTTGATTTAACTTTAAATTTATCTTGGATTGCTCTAAATATCATCTGTAATAATGCGTTTTTACAAATGTAATTAATATACTTGCTTTCCAAATACGAAGATAAAACCGTTTATGTTTTTAAAAATCAAACAATTTGTTTTATTTGTAACAATCAATGGTGTTCTGTCTTGTGTCAATCCTGTTCAAAACCCTACAGAAATTAAGGTAAAACAATTACCAGTATCATCGGACTATCAATCTGTAGAAAGCATTGACAGCTTCGTAACTCCATATCGCAATAGAATAAACACGGTATTAGATAGTACCCTTGCCTATGTTACTACCGACTTAGTTAAGGACGATGGTAAATTAAATACCTCAGCAGGAAATTTTATGGCAGATGCAGTTTTGGAACAGGCTAACCCAATTTTTAAAGCGAGAACTGGAAAAAATATAGATTTTGTAGTACTCAATCATGGTGGCATAAGGGCTATCGTTTCAAAAGGCAAGGTCAACGCAAGAACGGCATATCAAATCATGCCTTTTGAAAACTATATTGTTGTGGTAGAAATGCAAGGTAAGGCAGTTCAAGACCTGTTACGCTTTTTAGCTAAATCTGGTAGGGCGCATCCCATTGCAAATATGGAGCTTGTTTTAGATTCCAAGGGCAACTATCTCAAAACCGTCATAAACGGCAAACCTTTTGATGAAACGGCAACGTATTATGTGGCTAGTAACGACTATCTGATACAGGGTGGGGATGACATGGGTTTTTTTAAAAACCGAACTTCAGTAACCAATACCGATTATTTAGTGCGGAATGCCATTATTGATTATTTCAAGAAAGTGGATACTATTAACGCGAAACCCGATAATCGATTTATTCAATTAGATTAACATGGAAAGACGTTCATTTCTAACAAAAACTGCTGCTACCGGAACTTTCTTAGGTCTGGGAGGATTAACATTGGGGTCTTGTAAATCAGTTGGCACAAAACATATAACCATTTTACACACCAATGATGTCCATAGCCATATTGACCCTTTCCCAAGTGACCACTCTCGTTATGCCAATTTAGGTGGCTTGGCACGCAGAGCGACTTTGGTAGAACAGGTAAGAAATGAAAATCCGAATACCCTTTTGTTTGACGCTGGCGATATTTTTCAAGGCACCCCCTATTTTAACTTTTACGGTGGAGAATTGGAATTCAAACTAATGAGCATGCTCAACTACGATGCAGCTACCATTGGTAACCACGATTTTGACAATGGTATAGATGGCCTTTTGGCACAAATGCCACACGCTAAATTTGAACTTGTATCTGCCAACTATGACTTTACAAATACGGTAATGGATGGTTTTGTAAAGCCCTACAAAACCTATGTCAAAGATGGTATTAAAATCGGGGTTTACGGATTAGGAATTGCACTGGCCGGTTTGGTCACGAACAAATTGTATAAGGAAACGAAATACGAACAACCTTATGATGTGGCGTTGGATATGGAGCGAATTTTAAAAGAAGAAGAAAAATGTGATATCATTATCTGTCTTTCACATCTGGGCTATAATTACGACGGTAATCCAAACCGACCTGACGATGTACGCTTAGCAGCTAAAACCTTTCATACCAATTTGATTATTGGCGGACATACCCATACCTTTTTAGATAAACCTAATGTTATTTTTAATGCCAAAAAAATGCCTGTTTTAGTCAACCAAGTCGGTTGTTTTGGCTTAAACGTGGGTCGTATTGATTTCTATTTTGATGAAAGTAAAGGTATTAGTGCTGACGGAATTAGTATTTCAGTATAACATGACCATCTATACACTATTGTAAAGCCTTCTTACAATTTCACAACAACCTATTCCTTTGTTTAGTAGCTTGTACTATATAAAAATATAAGTCCATGCCCTACTACTATAAACTTAAAACAAGGGAAACCGACAAAAAACCAATTGTTGACGGTAAAGTAAGAACGATTGAGAATTTAAAAAAACTTCGTAAATATTTACAAGCCAATGTTCCAAAAAGTCATTTAAATGAAAACCTGTTGTTGGCCACATGGAATATCAGGGAATTTGATTCTCGGACTTATGGCACACGCTTAGACGAATCTTTTTACTATATCGCTGAAATGATTGCAACTTTTGATTTGGTAGCCCTGCAAGAAGTTCATCGTGATTTAACCGCTTTAGAACGCCTGATGGATTTATTGGGTGGTGATTGGAGTTATGTCATTTCTGATGCTACCGAAGGAGACCAAGGCAATGATGAGCGTATTGCGTACCTATACAACAACAGAAAGGTACATTTTGGCGGTTTGGCTGGTGAGTTGGTACTACCCAGTTCAAAAGAAGTGATTGACGACCCTGAAGACCCGGGTAAGAAAAAAACCATTTACAAACCTATTTCACAATTGTGGCGTACCCCTATGATTTGCGGTTTTAAAGCAGGTTGGGCTAAATTTATGCTCTGTAACGTTCATATTCAATGGGGTGAGAGTGATTTAAGCCGTAAAAAAGAAATTGACCATATTGCAAAATTCATTAAAAAACGTACCGAAGACGAAACTGCCTGGGCGCGCAAATTAATCTTGTTAGGGGATTTCAATATTGCCGATGTCAATAGTGACTCTTATAAAATGCTAAAAGAAGCAGAATATGAATGCCCTACGGCACACAAAACGATAACCACTACCGTGGGAAAGAGAAAAGCACAGTATGACCGTATTTTTGTTCGTGAACGTAAAGATGGAATTAAAATAGAGGCTGGTGGCACCATACCAATGTTCGATTTATTGTTTACCGATGCAGATGAACCTATCTATAAAAACCTGATGAAGACCTTAGCCGGGAAACCCGCAAAAAGTTACAATCTTTGGCGAACCCATCAGCTTTCAGACCATCAACCGCTTTGGGTAGAATTTAAGATTGATTATGCCGATGAATATTTGGCGAATTTGAACAAGCATTAGAGTGTTTGATTTTTCATTATTACTTTTAACTTTCTTAAATAAAGTAAAAAGTATCATGAAAAAACTTTGTCCAATATTACCATTACTGTTTTTATTCCTTTCATATGGATATTCACAAAACACGCAAATAGCAACCCCAA
>CAYGUO010000184.1:0-5947 GCA_964353095.1 uncultured Flavobacteriaceae bacterium
CATCTGGGCAACCATCTAAAGCAGCTATACCCGCCTCGTTAGGACAAGCATCATCTTTATCAGCAATACCATCACCATCAGCATCTGGGCAACCGTTCATTTCTTTAGAACCAGCTTGGTCAGGACAGCTATCTTTACCATCTTCGATACCATCACCGTCAGAATCTGGGCAACCGTTGAAAGCTTCAAGGCCTGCAACTTCTGGACAAGCATCGTCTTTATCGTAGATACCATCACCGTCAGTATCAGTACCACCAAATTTGATGCTAATACCAGCTAAGTGTTGAAAATGCTTAACACCATAATCCTCAAAAGCATGCTTGTATTGAGTTTCAAGAGTTAAACCTACATTTTCAGAAAACCAGAAATTAACACCTAATCCACCGTTAAAGGTACCGGCACCAATTTCATCAACCCAAGTATAACCACCACCAATTTGGGCGAAAGGGTCAATTTTAGTATTTTTTAATATGTTGTATCTAATTGTACCATCAATCGCATAGTGCGATAAATCGTCAACTTCTACATCACCTAATTTTTCGATTCTGTTTAAAGAACCTCTGGCTCCAAAAGAGAAACCGTCTCCAATGTAGCGAGATACAGCAATGTAAGACACTGATGGAACGATGTTCCAGTGATCAGTAGCATTGAAGTACTCATCAAATAGAGCGCCAGTAGGGTAAGAAGCAGATGCGTCATTAGTAGGATAAACGTCAATAGCGTTCATACCAAAACTTACCAGCCAAGGGTTGTTCTCGTCTTGCGCTTGAAGGTTGTTTAAGCCTAACACCATTACGGCAACAACTAGAAATTTGCTTAGATGTTTCATGTTCAAAATTTTAAGTTTAAGTGTTTATTAGCTGCAAATGTAAGTTGTTAAGAACTATTAACAAAATCAATTTTCTTTTTTTTTTAACGTATTACATAGAAAGTTTTGTGCAGTTAAACGATTTTTAGGGTCTTTCCTACCTCAATAAAGGCATTTATGGCCTTATCTAAATGTTCTTTTTCATGGGCTGCAGACAATTGTACACGTATCCTTGCCTTCTCTTTAGGCACTACAGGATAAAAGAACCCAATAACGTAAATACCCTTTTCAAGGAGCATATCAGCCATTTGCTGCGATAGTTTGGCATCGTACAACATTACTGGTACAATAGCTGAATCACCATCTACGATGTCAAAGCCTGCGGCTTTCATGCCTTTTTTGAAATAATTGGTGTTCGTCTCAAGCTTATCCCTAAGAGTAGTATCGTTTTTCAACATTTCAAAAACTTTGATGGAGGCACCTACAATTGCTGGTGCTAGAGAATTTGAAAAAAGATAGGGGCGTGAGCGTTGTCGTAGAATTTCTATGATTTCCTTTTTTCCGGTGGTATATCCACCCATGGCACCACCAAGTGCTTTACCTAATGTACCCGTAATAATATCAATACGGCCCATGACACCCTTTTCTTCTAGGGTTCCACGACCTGTTTCTCCTATAAATCCGGCAGAGTGGCATTCATCAATCATGACCAGGGCGTCGTATTGGTCAGCTAAATCACAGATTTCGTCTAAAGGCGCCAAAAGTCCATCCATAGAAAAGACGCCATCAGTAACAATTATTTTAAAACGAGCACCATCTTCATTTGCCTGTTTTAATTGTTTTTCCAAATCGGCCATATCGTTATTCGCATAGCGATACCGCTTTGCTTTGCATAAACGAACGCCATCTATAATGGAAGCGTGGTTCAACGAATCAGATATAATGGCATCTTCATGGGTTAAAAGAGGTTCAAAAACCCCACCGTTTGCATCAAAGGCTGCGGCGTACAAAATAGTGTCTTCCGTTTCATAGAAATCGGCAATATTTTGTTCAAGTTCTTTATGAATATCTTGGGTGCCGCAAATGAAGCGAACCGATGACATTCCAAAACCATGGGAATCTAGAGTGTCTTTAGCAGCTTTTATAACCTCTGGGTGGGAAGAAAGCCCTAGGTAGTTGTTTGCACAAAAATTAATCACCTCTTGCCCTGTGCTGATTTTGATAACAGCGTCTTGTGGCGAGGTGATAATACGTTCCTTCTTAAAAAGCCCTGCATCTTCAATGGCTTCTAATTCTTCTTGTAAGTGTTGTTTTATTTTTCCGTACATATTTAAACAAATATTGGTGTTACTGATTGATCTATGTAGACTACTATTTTAGCTGATACAAAGTACCCCATTTTTGAAAGAATGGCGGCATAGTGATCCAATTGATTTTTATGTGCTTCAGACTTTTTTCCGGTTTTATAATCGATAATGACTGCTCGGTCTTGTAGTATTACAATTCTATCAGGCCTTAGACTTTGATTTTCAGGGGTGGTTATTTCCAATTCATTGTAAACGATCACGTCTTTTGAATAGTACTTTTTTAATGAGGAGTGGTTGACCACCTTGGAAATAAGGTCGTGATATGTTTTCGCACTTTCTATAGTTAGCTCGCCTGTTTTGGTCAATGCCCGTATGGTTGGACCAATGTCTTCTTCGCTGTAGATTTTGGAGAATGCTTTATGAAGTAAATTACCTGTTGCTATTGCCGCTTGTTTCTCATTGTCCCAAAATGAAGATGCTGTTTTGACCAAATTAAAATCAGTACCTGCTTTTGAGGTATATATATAAGGTATGATGAATTCATTATTGACGGGCTTAAGAATATTTTTAGCAGCGGTTATTTCTCCAAAGGAAAAAGTTGTTTTAGTCTCGTCCCAATAATTCAAATGCTGTAGGTATGTTTTAAATAAGGTTCCGTATGAAAAACTTTTTTCTGTTTTGATTGTGGTGCTGATAATGAACAAACCTTGAATAGCCCTAGTCAAGGCCACATAAAGCACATTGTAATCGTCAAGCTCCGCATTTTCCGTTTCTTTTAGGTAGATTTCTTCGGATGACTTGGAATAGGCTTGGATATTTGAAGAAGCTTTTACCATAAGCTCTTTAAACCCGCTGAAATCATCTTGTTCAACGGGCACCCACACATCACTGCTTTTAGCTTTATCATCTATTTTACCGTCAGCAAAAGGAAAAATCACAAAAGGAAACTCTAGCCCTTTGGTTTTGTGTATGGTCATTATTTTTACTGCATTAATCTCTTCAGGAGCAACGATGGCGAGCTTTTCCTTTTTACGTTCCCAATGGTCTAAAAAATCAAAGAGGGCAACACTGTGTTTTCTGTTAAAATCAAATACTTCATCCAAAAGGTAATTAAGGTAAGCATTGGATTCTTTTGCCAAATCAAATTTTAAAATAGCCAGCTCTAGAATATCATAAGTAGAAAGAAATTGTACTTGCTGTAGGTCAAATTGGTATTGCTCAAGCAGAAATACTTTGATAGCATGTATATTTTTAAAAATAAAATCATGATCAATACTTGCATTAGGTGCCAAATACTCAAGCACCTTGAAACTATTTTCTTTTTGATTAGGTTCTGCTATTAATTGGAGCAAAGCAATTAAAAATTGCACCTCGGTATTGTTTTTCAATAATAGTGCTTCGGATGATACTATGGGAACTCCTTGTTGAGCAAGAAAATCAGCTACCGCAACGCCATGTTTATTTGAACGTACCACTACACAGATAGTGTCATAAGCATATCCTTTTTTGATGATTTCATTAACTGTATGCAGCGTTTGTTCACAGTGCGGATGCGTATCAGTTTCTTTATCTTCAGGCAGAAATGTTAGTGCTACATAACCTCCAGTTTTCGTATTTTTTAGTTGCTTGTTTCCTTCTATATACAATTGTTGAAAATCTGTATTGCCCAGCCGACTGGAAACAAAAGAAAAAAAATCGTTATTAAAATCGACAATTTCACTGTAACTGCGCCAGTTTTTAGCTAACTGGGTTATTGTGGGCGATAAAACAAAAGGATTTGTTTTCTGCAAGGCGAGGTTTAAAAATTGCTCTGGTTCCCCACCGCGCCAACGGTAAATGGACTGTTTTACATCGCCAACGAGCAGTAACGAACCTTTCTCTCCTTTTTCATTTTCACTTTCGAGCGCATTGGCAATTAGTGGTACTAAGTTTTGCCATTGTTTTTGTGAAGTATCTTGAAATTCATCAATAAAATAGTGTCTATATTTTTCACCCAGGCGTTCATAAATGAAGGGAACAGGTTGGTCTTTTATTTCATTTGAGATAATAGTATTGAATTCTGAAATGTTCAATACATTTTGTTCTTTTTGGATGGATGCAAGAGCTTTGGCTATTTCATTGATCAAGGTTAACGGCAATATATTTTTATAGGTGATTTTATAGAATTGTCTTTTTAAAACAGCATCCTTTATTTGGCAATAGTAATTTAAAATAAAGGAGCTTAAATCAGTTGAAGATTTAGAAATCGTAGTCTTTAAAATTTTGTCGTTTTGTAAATTTTCCTCTAGTTTGTTTGCGTATAATTTTTTAGGGTCGAATTCCCCAGTTATCATTTTTTTAAAATGATTTGGGAGTGTTTCTCTAGGAAAATCTGTTGGTTCAAAGCCCATTGTTTCCATGCCGGTAAGAACTTGTTCTGCATTCTTTATAATATTATTTTCTAAGCTTAAGACTTTAGCTCTAAGTATGGATTTTAAATTCCCAAAATCATCAATGGTCTTCGACTCAATGTTTTTTAGGTGTAAAGAATGGTTTTCATTAAATAGGATTTTTCCGATTTGATTCAGGTCATAAGCGATATTCCAGCTCTTGTTGTCTTCAATTTTTTCAACAGCAAAGTTTAAAAGTGTTTTGGTGAGTTTTTGATCAGAACCCGCTTTATTGAGCACTTTAATAACGGCTTGATGCAGCAAAGATTCCGTGTCTAGCGCCACTTCAAAATTCTGTGCCAATTTTAAATCTCGCGCGAAGGTTCTAATGATTTTATGATTGAACTTATCAATGGTAGACACCTCAAAAAAGGCATAATTATGCAGCAGTTCTTTTAGGGTCTTTTTTGAAACATTTTTAAGTTCTGCTTCTGAATAGCTAAACTCTTCTTGCAGTGCTTTAAATAAGGAAAGGCTACTTTTAGGGGTATTTGGCAGGCTAAAATGGTACAGACTTTCTAGAATACGCTGTTTCATTTCACCAACCGCTTTATTCGTAAAAGTTAAGGCAAGAAGTTGTCTGTACTTTTGTTTTGATTTTGGTTCAAGAATTAGTTTTAAATAGTTTTTGGTAAGCTGATAGGTTTTTCCTGAACCTGCGGAAGCATCATATATTTTAAACCCAGAAACACTCAAATCGTTTTATTGCAAAATACGGATTCTTACCATCTTGTTAACATATATTTTTCACAATTTGTTTGTTAAAATTGTATTTTTGATAAACACAATAATAATCTAAAAACAACTATATTATGGCTTTTGAACTGCCCAAGTTACCATACGCGTATGACGCTTTGGAACCACATATTGATGCCCGTACAATGGAAATTCATCACACGAAACACCATAACGGCTATACCACTAAATTAAATGCTGCTATTGAAGGAACTGCCCTAGAGGGAAAGGATATTTTAGAAATACTCTCTGGGTTGGATATGTCAAACGGGGCGGTACGGAATAACGGTGGTGGATTTTTTAATCACGCTTTGTTTTGGGAGGTGATGTCGCCAGATGGTGGTGGATTGCCTTCAGGAGAATTAGCAAATGCCATTGATGACGCTTTTGGTTCTTTCGATGGTTTTAAAGAAAAGTTCAGTGCAGCTGCCGGAACACGCTTTGGTTCTGGTTGGGCATGGTTATGTGTTCATAAAGGAGGCAAACTGGAGATTTGCTCTACTCCTAACCAAGACAATCCGTTAATGCCCGGTACTGGCTGTGATGGTGCTCCTATTTTAGGATTAGATGTTTGGGAGCATGCTTACTATTTAAACTATCAAAATAGAAGACCAGATTACGTTGCTGCTTTTTTCAATGTAATTAATTGGAATAAAGTAGCTGAAAAT
>CAYGUO010000185.1:0-5847 GCA_964353095.1 uncultured Flavobacteriaceae bacterium
GCTTAAAGACAGAGTCCCATTTAAATTTCTCGTAATAACTATCTCTTGAAAAAGACATTTTAAAATCCCCTTCAGTGGTGATTAAGACTATCGGCCAGTGTTCTTTTTACTTGATTGTAATCAGCGTTTGCAAAGCCCTCGTAATAGGCAGCTATTTGCTCAGATGGTGTATTTTCTCTTTCAGTACAAGCAATAAAACCTATTAGAATAGTTAGGATTGTCATTTTCTTCATCGGGTCCCGTTTTTTTGTTTGGTATTTTATTTATTGGAGCTATCCTGTTTCCTTAAAATAGTAGTTTTACTGGTTTGGTCCAATGGTTACAGAAGAACTACAGCGCAGATAGTGATTTTGAAAGTATTGAATTAACCCGAAATCATGGGCCAAATAAGTTCTTTAACGATACCATAAACAATAACTCCAACGATAAGGCCAACATAGAAATTTCCTTTACTTTTTTTCGGTTGCTCTTTTTCCATAAGTGATGCTATTAAGTTTTTGGTACGTACTGCAATGAATGGTAACACTAGTATCTGGTAACAAGTTACCATATTTCTTTAAAATCTGATAGGCTTACTATTTCCGTTATTAGTCACAACATCGTATTAGCGTTCGTAAGATGCAAGTGCTAGCTTTTCTTTTTTATGTAAGGTATTTGTCGTTATTTCGAACTTCTAAACAAAACAATCTATAATGCGCTACTTCTACCTTCTTTTTTCTTTCCTTTTAATCACCTCGTGTGCCGAAGAAAAAAAGCCACAGACCCTAAAAATGGGAACCTATAGAATGGTTTTAGCAGCCCAGGACAATGAGGAGATACCCGTTATTTTTGAAGTGACCTCAGATAGTATGCTAACCTTGTTTAATGCTGACGAGCGTATTGAAGTAGACGAGATTCGCTATGTTGGGGATTCCGTGTACATCAAAACACCTGTTTTTCAGAGTTATTTTGCCGGGGTGTTTGATGGGGATAACTTCTCAGGTAAATACATCAACAAAACACGTGAACGTATTACCTCATTTAAAGCTATGTATACTACTGATGAGCGGTTCCCTCCGGGAGCAGTAGCTACATTTAACACCTCTGGTGTTTGGGAAACCGTTTTTAGTCAGGGTGAAAAAGAAGAATATATCGCCAAAGCTATTTTTGAGCAAGAGGGTCAAAAGGTAACGGGAACGTTTAGAACCAAAACTGGTGATTATCGGTATCTTGAAGGTATTATGGATGGTGATACCATGAAGCTATCTACCTATGATGGTGCGCACGCCTTTTTATTCAAGGCTACTGTAAAAGACAGTACGATGGAAGGTCAGTTTTATTCTGGCAACCATTGGAAAGAACCTTTTGTAGCCAAGCGAAATGAAGCTTTTGAGTTGCCAGAGATAGATGAGCTTACTTTTTTAAATGAGGGTTATGACGCCTTAGAATTTTCATTTCCAGATGAAAATGGTGATATGGTATCATTAAGCGATGCGCGTTTTAAAGATAAAGTGGTACTGGTACAAATTATGGGCACCTGGTGTCCTAATTGTTTGGACAGTAGTGTTTTTTATACGCAGTTTCATAACGAGAATAAAGACAAAGGCTTTGAGGTAATCGCATTAACGGTAGAATTTAAAAAAACAGCAGAAGATGCCTTTAAAAACATTAAAAGATTACGCGATCGCATTGGTATGACCTACCCCATTCTTTTAGCACAATACGGCACAGGTAGCAAGGTTGAAATGCAAGAAAAACTGCCAGCGCTCAACCATATTATTTCGTATCCCACCTCAATATTTATCGATAAAACAGGAAAAGTACGCAAAATACACACGGGTTTTAACGGACCGGCAACGGGGGAGAAGTACACAGCCTACGAAGAGGAGTTTGAAACTTTTGTAAATGCCTTATTGGCGGAGTAGGCTTTACACAAGGTATTTGTCTTGATGCAGTTGAAATTGTACAACCTGCTTCAATACAACAAAAGCGCATGAAGTACTGTTGGCTTCTACTTAAACCTGTCCGCCTGCGGTGTAAACTAGGGGCATGTGGAATATAGGGTTGAACCTAATGAACCTTAACTATTTAATTTGTAGGGACAGCAGGTTCAGTTTGTAATAGATTTTCGATTTCAGATTGTAATTCTTGCTCTGCATTAACGATATCAAAAATGGTCATTAGAAAAATCTTCTTTTTTGTTTTATCCGTCTCTTCAATATTTTGCATTAAAAAATCCATTTGATTTTGCACTCTCAAACTCAGGTTTTCTTTGCGTTCTTCAATCTCTGCTAATGCAGACAGTCTTTTATATGCGATCAGCTCAATTTTAGAATTGGCAATAGCATTCCATGAATTTGTTCGTATACTCGGTGCATGAATACCATTCCCTTTTGTAATGATATCGTATAACGAGAATGCTTCATTATTCAAATACTTTTGTATGGTGTCTGCAGATGCTAGTTGTTTGGGAATTACTCTTTCTATATCGATGATGCTTTCTTCCAACTCCTGTTCTATAGATGAAAAAATTTGATTTAGATATTGCTCATCTTTTCTATCTTCATTCCAATTATTGATAAATAAGGCAATTAGAATTCCAATGATTACGGATACAATTTCTCCAATAAATTTCCTTAAATGCTTCATTCGTTTGTATTTAGTCAGGTTTTGTTTGCCTTCCTGTTAACCTCTTGCAAAGCTATTAACCTAGTATATCGCACCAAGGTACTATTTTTCTTAAAAGCTTACTGTGACGGCAAGAGCAAGATGCTCGCGCTAGCGGGGGAAAATAATAAAAATTTGAAGCCAGACTTTCTCTTTCATTTTGTTCATTTGTAATATTTATTTTAATGAAGACGAGTACAAGTAAATTTTGTTACCTCAAATCACCTAGAGGGGCTTGGTATATGAAAAGCATCTCTGAAAACAAGTAAATACTTTCGGATCAACAAAGAACCGAATTTTTGTATTTTGTTTTTGACATATTAGTAGTAAGAGCCCAATTTAAAAATTTAGGGATTTTTACAAAGAATTACAAACCTTGCGAAAGCAGTATAGTAGCTATGTTTTGTTCAGCTTGTTGTAGTGCGTTTTTTTAGTCAAATATATGTTCTTCGTAATCTTTCCACCAGCGTTCAATGTCAACTTTAGGTTTCCGACAAATATAGAGTGGTGTTCCATTTTCTTCCCCAACTGCATATTTATGCGTTATTATTTTGACTAGCTCAACTTCTTCGAAAACATATTCAACTGATGGTTTTTCGTTCCCTAAACTTATCCAGACCTCTGCATTTTTATTGCCATAACCCCAAGTCCAAAAACTTCCATGCCTACTTATCGGATTTGGAAGATCATATTGTTTACCCAATATTTTAAGTGCACCAGCCTCTCCATAGTTCTCGGCCCATAAAACACAATTGTTTTTTTCTTTATCACTCAACGATTGGTAGACACTATCTACCAATTTCACCTGTTCTTCCCAACCAAACATATCGGCATAATCTCCAGTTAATGCTATTCGCCCATTTTCTTCTTTTAGACCAGCATATGCAACATACTTTTCAATGGGCAAAATTGGGGTGAGTTCAGGGATGAAATAGATTGAAGGCACTAAAGTGATTATGGCAATAAGGTAAACCCAAATTGGTTTTTTTAAAAGTAAGGATTCAATTTTAACCGCTCCGGCGGCAAAAAGAACTGGATAAATGGAAAATACATAATACGCTTTAGAATGAAGTAGCCACATCGTACTAAAAATCACCAAAGATGCTATTCCTACTGCTCTGTATTTTTTGAGGTTTTTATCCGTTATTAAAGCGAATAATCCGAAAAGGCTAATAATCAGTGTAAATGGGAAGTTTAGTTGTTCCAGACCAAATTCCATTGGGTTCATACCGTCCAATTGACTTTCATTAAGAGCTTGTAAGTGTCGTAAAAGCGGAAAGTTATTTTGTGCTTGCCAAATAATATTAGGTAAGAATATCAAAAAGGAAAGCAAGGCCGAAATGTAAAGCCATTTGTTTTTAAATAAGTTTCTTTTTTGATAGAAAAACAAACCAATAAATAAGCCAAAAGCCCAAACTAATATGGTGTATTTGTTCATTAACCCTAAACCTAAAGTTAGTCCCAATAGCAACAAGAAATTTTTGTTTTGTGAGTTTATAAACCTAATAACAAAGTAAAATCCTAATGTCCAGAATAATTGATCGAACGCAACAGGTTGGAATAGGGTATGATTGCGATAAAAAGGTAGAAATGCCAAGATACATATTCCTGCGAGTAAAATAGCTTTTGATTTCCCACCAAGCTCTTTAGCAATTAAACAACATAAAATCAAAATTCCAACTCCCGCAAATGTTGGAAAAAGTCGAACTCCTATAAGCGAATAATCAAAAAACCAATAAGATATTTTTCCGATTAAGGCTATAAGAGGTGGAAACTCCATAAACCCCCAATCTAAATGTTCGCTTACCGACAAGTGAAGTAATTCATCACGATGGAAGCCATAATTCTTATTTCCAAACCAGTGAATTATTAGTTTGACAAGAGATAAAATTAGAACTAAGGGCAAATATTTTTTCATTGATGATGATGTTCAATATTCCGTGGCAACATGAGTTAAGCGCAGCGATGAGATACACTTTCTACTATAGCGCTGGCTCGTTGGTATGCTGGCCAGTTTCTTTCCGCTCACGAAGCTAAAGCTTATTGCCCGCCCGAACGTGCCTTTTCGGCTCGGGCGGGTTTTATTTTATTTTTTCTTGTCCAAAGCTAAATCCATAAAATTTAGCAACTTCATAAATCTACCTGCTGTCAGGCAGGTATACACAGACCTTTCGATTCAGCTCTAAAGTCCGCATTACGATTAGCATCTATGTTATGTTTAGACTTTTTTCAGTATGATATTTCTACGTTAATAGAAGCTCCTCCGTTTAATTTCTCCCAACTCCCGAAGCTATTTTCTCTCCTATAACCTTTGCCTTTTGTCAAGATGCCTCCCAAATCCACTATAGTTGGATTCTTGAAATTAGGTATGAATTCGATTCCGATGAAAAAGTCCTGCGTAATATAAATATCGTTGTTGTTCAAATCAATTCGTATCCAATCCGATTCTCTTTCAGTTGGGATTTCTTGAATAATATTTTTAGAGATAATTTTTTCACTAGGTTTATTGTCAACGTTTTCATAAAAATTTATTCTAACCTTAACTCCGTCTACTTCCGACCATTTCCTAATATTAAAGTTTACAGCTTTAATTTTTCCCTCTTTAGACGGAATGTTAATTCGTTGGGCTACCTCAATAATATCTGTGCTTTTTGATACTGCTCGCATCGACAAAAGTCTATTGTATGATTTAACACCTATCTTTTTGTTCTTTATTTTTTTGCTTGAAACAACTACTTCGGAGAGTTCAGTAGTCTTTGGGTCTAGATATATAGTCTGATTTTTGAGATTTTCAGCTAGAATTTTAATAGAGTAATAATTTATGTGACTTATGGTGACACTATCAGCTTTATACTCTATGGGAAGTGTCAAATTGAACTCTCCATTTGGGTTTGTAATTGTTCCTTGATTTTTATTTTGTACTCCTATATTAACAAATTCGATGGGTCTTTGATTTTCCGAGTTGACAACAATTCCGTTCATTACAATTTCCTGAGAAAATACTTGAGAACTAAAAAGTTGAAAAATTACAAAAACGTTAAATATTGTTCGTGTTTTCAAGTTTAAGAATAACGGTTTAGCTCGTATGAACAGTACGGGAGCAAACTGGCGATTACTTTCCACTACACACATAGCAAAATCTTTTTGTTTTGTTTTTTCTTTTCCTGTCCAAAGCAAAATCCCAAAGATTTTGCGGACTTC
>CAYGUO010000186.1:0-5699 GCA_964353095.1 uncultured Flavobacteriaceae bacterium
ACCTTTTACGGAACTTAAAATGAAGCCAAAAAGGCTAGGTGTTCACCCTCTAAAAAAATCATCAAACAGCGATATATTTTTGGCCAAAGCGAATATAACGTAGTATATACGGCAGTTTTTTTCTATTTTTAAAGAAAAGTCCACGATGCAAACTGCTTTCTTAAAAACCCCTATCGGTTATGCAGAGTTCAAAGGTGATGGTGAAGGCTTGGCATCAATCACTGTTTTTGATGACGAAAAACCGGTTGGTACAATTCCTGAAGTTCTGGAAGATGCCGTTTATCAATTCAGGGAATATTTTGAAGGGAAGCGTAAAATCTTTGATTTAAAACTGAACCTGCAAGGCACCGACTTTCAAAAAAAGGTCTGGAGAGGACTTTTAGAAATCCCCTACGGCAAAACAGTATCTTACCTAGAACTTTCTAAAACTTTAGGTGATGCCAAAGCCATAAGAGCCGTTGCTTCGGCGAACGGAAGAAATCCGTTATGGATTATTGTTCCCTGTCACCGCGTTATTGGCAGTAATGGAGATTTAACAGGTTATGCTGGCGGTCTTCATCGTAAGAAATGGTTATTGGCACATGAAAGTCCTGTAAAACAACAAAGCCTATTTTAATCTTTTATAATATCGGTTGGGAAGAAAGGGAAGGTTACGTTATTGACCAGTTTCCCATCCGGGGAAATCTGTAAAACACCGCCTTCATTGCCAGTTTCCAATAAGGCATATCCTACTAAAAACATATTTTCCTTACTACTGTAGCGCTGGGTACTTAAAGTTATTGCAAGTCCTGTTTCTTGTTCTATTTCATTTATAATTCCCAAAAAATCTATAGCAAAGTTCTCTTGTGTTATAAGATCAAAAACCGCTGGCCCTGCTGCAAATCGCGAGGGTTGTGCGAAGGGCAAAGCATAATACAATTTGTTGTTGTTCAATACCGCTCCTTCTACCGGGCCGGCAGAAAAACCTGTGTTAAAGGCTAGTGGAGAACTGCCGATAAGGCTAAGTGAATCGCTGTCGTAGGTTTCTAAGGTAGCGTTGACCCCGTTTTTTATGACAGCCAAATTTCCTGAACTATCAATTAATATACTGATTGGTGTATTGTTAAAATTCAAAATACTCCCAAGTACTTTGGTACTTGTGTCGTAAAACGTCAACTTATAATTTCCTTCGTTATCCAGATAAGTAATGTACACTTTGTTATTGAACAAAAGTGGTTGAAAGAGCAAATCAATATTAAAGTCAATAGTCAGGTCTTGACTCGTAAAATCTTGAAGTGCTACATCTTGTATAGCTAAAACCCTAGCGTCACCACTGGCAAAGTATCCAAAAAAAACACTGTTAAGAGTGTTGGTGCCCCAAACTACCGCACGATCTGGCCCATTTGCATAAAAATCTTCAAAATTGGCAGTTGCACCGGTATTGATATTTTTTTGTGCCAAGGAAAAAGCCCCGGCCCTAAAAGAATAAAACGAAATAAAATCATCAACCTGCCTTAGCGTAAGATAACTTGGCAGCACCCCTAAATCAGAAGTTAAATCAAACAAGTTCCCAGCATCCGTTTCGCCATTATAAACATACTGATATACCTTATTGGCATCTTCCCCTATTACCTGAAAACTAGCAATAGGGATAGCTTCAACTTCTTCAACAGGAGCGTCATCATTTGAACAACCAATAATGGTCAGGACCAAGAAGATCCAAAAGGTATTTTTCAATTTCATAGCCTAGCAATAGGACTTTCAAGATACAATTATTTTTACGTATTGTGTTTTAGTTCAGGGCATTTTAGTATTTTAACTTATGCTTTACAAATTAGATATAGCAAACATCTTGTTTTTAGATATTGAAACCGTACCTGAAAAATCAAGCTACGCAGAACTATCTGAAGAAAAGCAGTTATTATGGGAACAGAAATCCAAATATCAGCGCAGGGAGGAATTCACAGCAGAGGAATATTATGACCGTGCCGGTATTTGGGCCGAGTTTGGTAAAATCATCTGTATTTCAGTAGGGTATTTTACCGAAAAAGGAAATGATAGAAACTTTAGGGTTACTTCTTTTTATGGAGATGAAATAAGCCTTTTAAAAGCCTTCAAAAATCTTTTGTATGAGCATTTTAATCAAACCAAACATTTACTTTGTGGGCATAACGCAAAGGAGTTTGACTTTCCATACATCGCCCGTAGAATGCTCATTAATGGAATAAAACTGCCCTACAAGCTTGACTTATTTGGTAAAAAACCATGGGAAATACCCCATTTAGATACCATGGAGTTATGGAAGTTTGGCGACTACAAACACTATACCTCACTTAAATTAATGGCCAATGTGTTGGGTATTCCATCGCCAAAAGATGATATGGATGGCAGTATGGTAGGCCCCGTTTTCTATAAGGATAATGATTTAGATAGAATAGTGACCTACTGTGAATTGGATGTGGTCACCACCGCACAAGTGTTACTCCGACTTAGAGGTGATGATTTGTTGCAAGACAACGAGATAAAAAGGGTCTAAAAGAACCTTTTAACTTTTGAAAAACTTAGTGCTTTTAGCACCACTATAGTCTTCTACGGTAAGAATATATATTCCGGTCGACAACTCTGCTACATTGATTTCATCATCGACTTTTCCACTCTTTAACCTATTGCCAGAAGTGCTTCTGATGGTATAAACGGCGTCCCCCGTCAACGGTGCGTCTACATTAATAACATTTACCGCGGGGTTTGGAAAAACAGAAATCTGCAAGTCATCTTGAGCTGCAAGTGACTCATAGACCATTTCTGTTGTTGATTCCCCTTCAAATATGAATTGTAATTCTTCAGAATACTCAGAAACAAGATTTTCAGAACAGATACTTCTCAGACGAGCAGTATATTTTTTTCCTAAAATTAACGAATCAAGGGTTTTATTGGTTTCCCAGGTTAAATCGGTCGTCCAATCTTGCTCTGCTTCACCTTTATACTGAAACTCATAAAGCGTATCTTCATTCCATTTCCAGATTATAGTGCAACCCTCTTCATTAGCAGCCTCAATCTGCGGTGCTTTAGGTGCAATCAATTCACACGCTGTAAGTTTAGCCCCGGTAACTATCAATGTGAAATCTTGTTGTTCATTTACGAGATTCCCTTTATGTGAAATAGTGATTGTATATTCTCCCGAAGGACGTTCCACATCAATACGTTCAAAAGGATCAACATTATTATCTCCTTTTTCAGCAGGCTTATCTGCTTTTGCCGCATTCAATCTCCATGGGGTATAGGCTACTCCATTTTTAGTAATGCGAACATCGATATCATTGACCAAAGCAGCCGTAGTTGCATTCAGTTCTCCACGGTTTACATAGGTGCTTTCTGGGTCAGTCCATGACACCGAAACTATCAATGGTTCGTTTTCATTCGCCTTCACGTTTAACTCGTATATATTTCCATTAGATAAATTTTCTTCGGCTATAATCGTGCTAAACGCTTTATTTTTTATAGCTTCTGCCGCCGCTTGAGCATTAATCACACCCCATCCCATTTTATAATCTGGTCCTGGTTCTTTTACATCATCAGCTGTATGTAATGTCAACCCTTTTAAAGTAGCAGCTTTCATGAATGAACCATATAATTCTTCATGATACTGTTGTAGCAGCAAAAGTGACCCTGTTACTCCGGGTGCTGCCATTGAGGTACCCATGGCACTATCATAACTTTTATTGTTCGCAGCCCCTGTTGAATAGATTAAGGCACCATCACCTGCCAAGTCTGGTTTTATGCGGCCATCATCAATAGGACCAAAACTACTATACCTAGAAACTCTAGCATCTTTAAGTTTGCCATTGTTGGTCAACTGTACATCAGCTCCCCCAATGACCAAGCCATTTTTTGAAGTGGTAAATCCTAATAACAAATCAAAACCATCTTGTGCTTTTCCATAACTGGGAAGGTCGTTATCAAAAGATTTTTGAGCATTACCTGCCGCACTGACCATAAGATAATAAGGTGCATTGTACATTATTTTATCCCAATCTTGAGAGACTTTGATATAACTGCCAAAATACCAATCGGGTACTCGATCTGTTTTTATTCCGTAAGAATGGTTTGATAATAATAATCCATTGGCCGCCGCTTCCGTCACTTCAATTTTATCGCGTGTCCAGTCATGTGTTAGTGCTTGTGCTTGATAAGCAATTCCTCTAGCTTTTTCTTTTACCCCAGCGGAAACTATGGTGCCGGTTACCATTGTTGTGTGCGAATCTGACGTTTCCGTGTTATCTGCATTGGCAACCCTATTGTCAAATTCTTGATGCGTTGTCAGTGCAATACCCGCATCCCAAATACCTACCTGCATTCCCAAACCCGTTATTTCAGTAGCTAAAGAACCGCCGCTATATAAAGCATCGGCCCTAGACACCTTACTAGTTGGTCCTATATATGTTGTGTAATACAATGGCGTACCATCAATACCAATAGCGCTTAAATGAACCACCGGGCCGTCCAATTCTTTTCTAGTATATTCTAAAGGATTGGTTTTTTTAAAATTGCGGATACGTTGTTGTTGTATCAACAATTCCTTTTCAAAATTAGAAATCAGCTCTTTCAACTTCTCTACATTGGAATTGTTTTGTATTTGGGTTCGCTGCTTGTCAGTCTGTCCAAGAAGGACAACCGTAGAAATAAAAAATAGTATCATAAAAGACGGAAAGAATCCTGTTCCCCTAGTAGGTTTTTTGCAGTCCATAATTCAAATAAGTAAGATTTGGACTACAAATGTATTTTCAAATTCAAATTTTATCGATAAGAAACAGCTTTATTTCGATGAATAGCATGATTTGCTAAGACGAGTTGTTGTGAAAAGTATAAATTTCGTTGTGTAGTATTTTTCTTTCTTTTTAAGAATTGAATTTTAGAACTGCATATACTGGAAAATGATCACTATACCCTCCAATATATTTTTTTCCGGCATAGGTTCTGTACGGATTACCTTTGTACTTTCCTTTCCATTCTTTCAGAAATTCAGGACTGAAAACTTCAGCTTTTTTAAAGCTATGCGTTCTTTCTTCAAAATTCAAAAAACTATGAGAAAAAATAATCTGGTCAAATAAGCTCCATTCGCCCCTATAGTTTGCACTGCCATTATCTGGAGATAATAGTTTCTGCATTGGGTTAATGAACAAACCAGAAGACATCAAGGTTTTAATACTTTCAGAGTTAGGGTCATCATTAAAATCACCCATGATGATATAATTTAATGCCGTAGTTTCTTCGTTCAACACTCTAATTTTTTCTAAAATGGTCTTTGCCGCTTCTATTCTTTTGTACGCCGTTAAATCAGCACCATCTCTTCTTGAAGGCCAATGGTTTACAAAAACATGCATTTCTTCCCCATTTAAATTACCCTTTACGTATAAAATATCCCTGGTCAAATCACGCTCTCCATTTTGACTGTTGATCAATAAGGGAATCGTCTCAGCAGTTATTACTTCAAAAAAGTCTTTGTTGTAAATCAATCCGGTGTCTATTCCACGTTCATCGGGAGAATCAAAATGCACGTAATCGTAGTTAATTGATTCTAAGTCATCAGCAGCCAATAATTTTTCAATGACAGCACCATTCTCTACCTCGGCGATACCCAATAAGCATGGTGGCATCCCTACTTCTTCCCTTCCAATTTCGGCTATTGTTTTTGCTAATTTCTGTGTTTTTTTATAAAACTT
>CAYGUO010000187.1:0-5670 GCA_964353095.1 uncultured Flavobacteriaceae bacterium
CTATCTAGAATTGAAGTTAAAATAGTTTCGTTTAGTTTTTGGGCAACATAAGTCCCAACTCCTTTTCTTGTGTTTTTTAAAGAATTCATAAATTCATTTGCCCAAACTTCTACGTTATACCTTTTCAATCTATTTTGCAAAAACATATTCCTTGCCATTTGTTCTTGTTTGGGCATGGTAATGGCTTGTTTTAAGGTATCTGCTTGTTCTTCAAAGTTATTTGGGTTAATCAATAAGGCTTCATTCATTTCATAAGCCGAACCGGCCATCTCACTTAAAATAAGCACACCAGTTTTATCTGTTCGGGTAGCAATATATTCTTTGGCCACTAAATTCATCCCATCCCTTAGCGGAGTGAGCCAGGCAATATCGCTTGACGTGTAAAGGTCAATTAGATTTTCAAAAGGAAGGGATCGGTAAAAATACCAGATGGGAGTCCAATTTACCGTAGAAAGTTCGCCATTAATTCTTCCAACCAATTCGTCAATTTCTTTTTTAAGTAGCATATACTGTGGCACATTGGAACGAGAGGGTACCGCTAAAATAATAAGGCGTACTTTCTCTTTGTACTCAGGGTATTTATTTAAAAAATATTCAAAGGCATTGATTCGTTTGGCAATTCCTTTACTATAATCCAAGCGATCAATTGATACAATCAATTTAGTGTCAGGGGCAGATTTTTTATGTTCTGCCAGTTTTATTTGCAGGTCAGAGCGTTGCTTGCCCTCTAGGGCCGTACTCGCTTTCGCTGCATTATGGAATTTATCATAGTCTATCCCCATAGGAAATGAATCTACTTTAATAACCCTATCTTCCAGATAGATATCGTTAAAACTGACCTCCAAACCTAATAATCTACGAACAGAACTTAAAAAGTGCCTTTCATAATCGTAAGTATGAAAACCGAGTAAATCAGCTCCTAAAAGTCCATTTAAAATTTCTTCACGCCATGGTAGGGTTCTAAAAATCTCATAAGAGGGAAAAGGAATATGTAAAAAGAATCCAATAGTAGCTTTAGGTCTTTTTTCTTTGACCATTTGAGGCACCAACATCAATTGATAGTCATGTACCCAAATAATATCATCATCATTGGCTTGTTCTAAAATAGCGTCTGCAAATTTTTGATTTACAGCTTTATAGCTGCTCCAAAAATCCAATTCAAACTCTGAATATTCTAAAAAATAATGAAAAAGAGGCCAGATGGTTCTATTGCTAAAACCAAAATAAAAGCCATCTACATCGTGTTGTGTAAGCTTCACTTTTGAGCAACCATGTTCACTTAGGGCCTTGTCAATATCATCGGAAAGTCCTTCTGGTATATCTTCATCGGTAAGGCCTGACCAGCCTATCCATAGGCTTTCTCCTCCACTGTGAACAGATTTCATTCCAGTTGCCAAACCTCCAACACTTGGCACTGCTGATAATCCTCCATCACTTATTTGCAATTGTACCGGTAGCCGGTTGGAAATGATAATGGTTTTACTCATATTAGTATTTTTAAAAGCGAAATGAAATAAAAAAGGTTTTTTTTCGATTAATAAGAAAGAAAAAACCTACAAAAAACTGTAGAAAAATATATTTCTCCTATGGATAACCTAAATTACGGAATAATTGGAAACTGCCGAAGTGCAGCTTTAATTTCTAATACTGGATCTTTAGATTGGTGCTGTTTGCCCCAGTTTGATTCCACATCAGTTTTTGCAAAACTCTTAGATGATAATAAGGGAGGTAATTTTGAGATTATCACCAAATATAATTACGAAATAACACAGGCTTACTATGATAACACGGCAATACTGGTTACTCGTTTTTCTGATGGAGAGAATGTTTTTGAGTTGCATGATTTTATGCCGCGATATCACAAGCGAACAGGCAAGTACAATGCTCCGCCGGAAATTGTACGCTATATCAAGCACATTTCTGGGACTCCTAAGTTTTCCGTAAAATATGATCCAAGATTGGAATATGGAAAAGGAGAAACTGCCAACCATGTAAAAAATAGTTTTATTGTAAGTCTTACTGATAAAGAGAAATTTGACACCCTTTTTCTATATACTTCTTTCAACAAAAACCATGTAATTAATGGTGAAGAAATAACCCTAAAAGAAGATGGTTACTTTTTAGTCTGTTATAATGAAAAAATATTAAAGCCAAGTACGGAAAAGATGTCGCTTGAGTTGGAGCGTACCAAGATTTATTGGCTAGATTGGGTAGATAGAACACCAACCTATAAAAAATTTAATGACCAAATTATCAGGAGCGCACTGACCTTAAAGATGTTGACTTATGATAAAACGGGGGCTGTATTAGCTGCACCCACAACTTCTTTACCAGAAACTATTGGCGAAGTTAGAAATTGGGATTACCGTTTCTGTTGGATTCGAGATGCTTCAATGGTGATCAAAGTTGTTTCCGAATTAGGACATAAAAATTCGGCCAAAAGATATTTACAGTTTATTATTGATTTGATGCCTGACAAAGATGAAAAGCTTCAAATTATGTACGGAATCAACAAGGAAAAGAATCTAACAGAGGAAACGTTGGAACATCTTGACGGATACAAAGGCTCGAAACCTGTACGAACAGGTAATGCGGCTTACAAGCAAAAACAAAATGATATCTATGGAATATTAATGGATGTTATTTACGAACAGTTGCACAAATTCAGTAATGATATTGAGAATGGAGAAGAGCTTTGGAGCATTACCAAAGGCATTGTGTGGATTGTAAACAAACACTGGCAAGAACCAGATAAAGGTATTTGGGAGTTTAGGGGTGAAGACAGACATTTTACCTTTTCCAAAGTATTATGTTGGGTCGCTATTGATCGAGCTATAAAGGTCGCCAAAATATTTGGGAAGCATAGAAAAATAGAACAATGGACTTCTATTGAACAAGAAATAAAAGCTGATATTCATGCAAATGCATGGAATGAAGATGTAGGTGCCTTTGTTCAATCTTACGGTTCTTTTGACTTGGATGCCTCCATTTTATTAATGGAATCTTACGGATTTATTGAGGCTAGAGACCCAAAATTTGTAAGTACCGTTAAAGCTATTGAAAGAGAATTAAGTAATGATGGATTATTATATCGTTATAAAAATGAAGATGATTTTGGTTTACCCTCATCATCCTTTACAATTTGTACTTTTTGGTTCATTAATGCACTTTTTAAGATTGGAGAAGAAGAAAAAGCATTGGCTCAATTTGAGCAATTATTAGGGTATAGCAACCATTTGGGATTGTTTAGTGAAGATATTGACTTTAAGACCAAACGCCTGTTAGGTAACTTTCCGCAGGCCTATTCTCATTTGGCCTTAATAGAATGTGCCATTAATTTTTCAAGAAAGCAAACGGAAGAAAAGATTTTAGAGACCATAAGCTAATTTCGTGATAAGACCTTAGAGAATTTCTCACCCTTATCCTTAATTTGCTGAAGGAGCTGTACTAAATGAGCTATTGTTGTAAACGGATTCATCAAGCTGGTCCGTAAATAATGAATACCTCTTAGTGTGGTTTGGACGAGGTAGAATTCTCCTTCTTCCAGTAGTTCTTGTCTTATTTTTTTGTTGATGCTATTCAGTTGCTCTAATTTCAGATTGCTCTCTATATACCTAAAACATAGAATATTGGACATGGGAGCGGCTGCGATATCAAAATGGGAATCGGCGTTTAGAAGTGCTTCAAAATCTTTTGCTAAATCATATTGATGGCTTACAAATTCATCAAATAACTGTTCCCCGTAAAACTTAAAGAGAATATACCAATGCAAGCACATCATGGTCTTGGTACATTCAAAGGTTTTTTTACCGCTATTGATCCAATCCTCCTCCTCATCTTCATTGAGCAGATAATCAGCTTTTTGGCTAAACGTGTGTTGACCATGCAGTTTATTTTTAAACAGCAATGCTGTGGTGATTGTAGGCATCAATAACATTTTATGGCCGTCAATCACTACCGAATCGGCTCGTGCGATACCATCTAATAAATACCTGTATTTTTCTGAATAAATAGCCGCTCCACCATGTGCTCCATCCACATGAAACCATAGGTCTTTTTTGGTGGCGAAATCTGCAATTTCCTTTAGATTATCGTAAGCGCCTGTGGCTGTGGAGGGTGCACTTCCAATAACCGCAAAGATTTTTATTCCTTTTCTAAGGGCTTCTTGGTAGCAAGACTCCAATTGCGAAGTATTCATAGCAAAATTTTCTTTTGCGGGTACTTTAATGATTCCTTTTTCGCCTAGTCCCATTATTTTTGCGGCTCGATCTATACAATAGTGAGCTTGCTCGCAAACTAGTACCCCTAAGGGTTCAGAATATCCCTCATTCCAAATGTCATGATTAATTTTTGCTTTTCTTGCAGATAGTAAGGCAGTTAAATTCGCCAGTGTCCCTCCTGAAGTAAGTAAGCCTCCTGAGTTTGAATCATAACCTATTTTACTACAAATAAGTTCTGTAACAACTTTTTCGATGGCAGAAGGAGCCATACCCATTTCATAAACAGCCATTCCATTGTTCAACACGGCACTGACCATTGCAGTTAATGCAGTCAATGGTGCTGGGGCGGATACCTGATGACCAACATATTTAGGGTGGTGGGTATGGGTGGTACGATTAATGATCGTTGTAAAAAAATCTTCTTCTTTATTATTAATAAGAAATTCTTTCCAAAATTCAAGTTCCTTTTCAGGAGTTTTCCATTCTAGGGTTTTAGGCTTGTGTCCTGAGGTAGTTTGTTTTATATGACGTCCTAGGTTTTCAATAAGTTGATGCCCTAATTCTTCAAATTTTTCAGAGGAATAGACCTTTTCAAGTAATGTTTTTTTCATGTTATAAAATTAGGTGCTATCCTAAAGATGGCAAAGACGGAAACAAAAAAACCGCTCTTTTAGGAGCGGTTTCTCAAATTACACTTCTAGAGCTTAGAAGCAGTTATTTGAATTAGTCAAAGGTATACCCATTATCAGCTGCTATTCTATCTGCGATTTGCGTTCGCAGCTCAACTACATTGGGCTGGTTTATATATTTTGTAAAACGTTTTAAGCCCATTAGCATCATGCGTTGTTCGTCGCCCTCGGCAAAGGAAACTATAGCTTCTTTGCCTTTTTGAACAACAATATCGGTAGCTCTGTATAAATAGAGTTTAGACATTGCTATTTGAGTGGACTGGGCTTCTTCACCAAAGCGCTTTGCATTTTTTTCAGTTCGTAATATGGCAGATTCCGCCAAATAGGTCTGAATCAGAATATCAGATGCCGACATTAATAATTGTTGATGGTCTTCTAACTGTGGCCCAAATTTTTGAACAGCACTACCAGCAACCATTAGGAATACTTTTTTCAAGCGTTTTATTAAATCTTTTTCTTCGGCAAATAATTCAGAATAATCGGGAGCATCAAAAGAAGGAATACCCATTAATTCTTCACCAACAGCCGTGGCAGGGCCGAGTAGGTCAACATGGCCTTTCATGGCTTTTTTGACTAACATACCAACAGCCAACATACGATTGATTTCGTTAGTACCTTCATAAATTCTCGCGATACGAGCATCTCTCCAAGCTGACTCCATTGGGGTATCGGCACTAAAGCCCATTCCACCAAATATTTGAATTCCTTCGTCAGTAGTTTGCTGCACATGTTCAGAAACAGCTACTTTTAATATAGAACAT
>CAYGUO010000188.1:0-5663 GCA_964353095.1 uncultured Flavobacteriaceae bacterium
CCCTGTTAGACAAGGACTGCTGTTTTTAGCAACGGAGCATGGCGTCTATTTTTCAACTAATGATGGCGAACAATGGCAGAGCCTGCAATTGAAATTGCCAGACACACCAATTCGTGACTTGGTGGTTAAAGATAATGATGTGGTCGTAGGCTCGCACGGTCGTGGTTTCTGGATTCTAGATGATATTCAACCCCTGCGTCAATATACGGATGCGATGAAAAATCAAGCTGCCGTGCTTTTTGAACCTTCCGATGCTATTCGAGGAATCAATACTGCCAGTATTCAATATTATCTAAAAGAAGAATTGGACACGATTACTTTTGAAATTCTCGATGCGAATGACAAACTCATTAATACGTTTACTGGCAGCAAGCCCAAATACAAAAAAGACCCCAACGCCCCGTGGTGGCAGCGAGGGGGTTCGTCTAAACCAACTACTGCTCAAGGGATTAATACGTTTACATGGGATTTACGATACCCGGGCGCAACTGATTTTGAAGGGATGATTATTTGGAGTGCGCGCCCGCAACGCGGCCCAAAAGCACCGCTCGGAGATTATAAGGTTCGCATGAAAACTAACGGTTATGAAAAGACCTATCCGTTTTCAGTAGTGATGGATCCTAACTTAAAAGGCATTACAAAAGCTGATTTAGATGAACAGTTTACCTTGGCGAATAACATCATGCAAAAGACTAGTGCAGCGAATGAAGCTGTTATCAAGATTAGAGAAATGAAAGTGGTCATTACTGATAACAAAGAGAAAATAGGAGCAGAAGTTATGGAAAAGACCATGACGCCTTTTATGAACAAAATCTCTGCGGTCGAGGAAGAGCTGTATCAGGTCAAAAACCAATCTGGACAAGACCCTTTGAACTTCCCTATTAAACTGAATAATAGATTAGCTTCTTTACGACGCAGTGTTGAGAGCGGCGATGCCAAACCAACGGATGGGGCGTATAAGGTTTTTAAGGAGCTATCAGTAGAACTGGAAGGGCATTTAGATAACCTTAATGGTATTGTAGAAAAAGAATTGCCAATGGTAAATGCTGCACTAGAAGATAATGGAGTGGCAATGATAAAACCATAATTTTTACTTAGTTGCATAATGGATATATGATGAATGATTACATACAATTTTGGCGTTCACAAACCAACACTAAACGACTAGTAAAACTATTTTTAAAATGAAAAAAGTTCAATATCGAGTACTTACATTACTACTATTTATTGGGATATTATCCTGCAATTCTGGCAAAAAAGAAGCTAAATATGGAAAAGCCACAAAACAACTAATCACTATTTTAGAAAATGACCCAGTACTAAAATCAATGTTGGAATCTTCATTAAAAAAAGCAAAGGAGATTAACCCAGACAAGAATACAAATCCGGCACAAACGCTTGAAGAGTACTATGCGTTTGTTACATGGACCGAAACGACCATGCCTTGGGCAATTGTCAAGAAAGAAGAATATCCAGAGATTTTCGATAATATATTTCAAGGATTATGCGCCTTTTATTTCTTAATTGACCAGCCACTCCCAGAGTTGGAAGGAAAAGGCTTAGTAAACAACTCCCTGCAGTATTACGAACCTTTTGCCCAATGGCTAACAACCTACAGTCAGGTTTGGGGCAGCTATCTGGATACTGAAGACTCGTGGAATGAAGAACACTATCAAATGGCATTCAATGACCCTAATTTTGGCCTCCAAAATGACTGGTACGAAGACCCTTCAAAATGGAATACATTCAATCAGTTCTTTGCTAGACATTTGAAGTCTCCTGATATGCGGCCCATTGCAAGTCCTAATCTTGACTCTGTAGTGGTATCATTTGCAGACTCAGAACCCCAAGGCGTATGGGAGATAGACGCAAACTCGAATTTGGTAGAAAGAGAAGGGGTTGCTGTAAAGTCTGCCACCTTAAATTCCATATCGAAACTTATTGGTGCCAACAGTAAATACAAAGATTCATTTGCCAATGGTGCTTTCACCCATTCCTTCCTCAATGTCAACGACTATCACAGATATCACTTCCCACTAAGCGGAACTATAAAGGAAGCTAGAATCATCCAGGGAATTAATCCTTCTGGTGGTCAGCTATGGTGGGACAAGGAAAACGACCGATATGCGTTTAACCCCGCTGCCAAAACAGGATGGCAATCAATTGAAACAAGAGGATGTGTTATTCTGGAAACTCCTGATTATGGACTTGTAGCCTTAATGCCCATTGGAATGGGAACTGTTGGATCTGTAAATTTTGAAGAAAATGTGATAGCAGAAACAATAGTAAATAAAGGGGATATGCTTGGGCATTTTGCATTTGGCGGCTCAGATTTCATAATGATCTTTCAGGATGGCGTTACGTTCACTTTAGACGCTCCAATACAAGAGAACGGTAATTCTTTCAAGCATATTTTAATGGGTGAAAGATTTGGAACTCTTTCCAAAAATGAATAACGAATCGACAATAGTATATATGGGCATCAAAATGACTGTTTATACCTAACAGCTTTTTTTCTTTATAATCAACCACCGCTACAAATGTTAAAATTCTTTAGAAAAATTCGTCAAAAACTACTCGCTGAAAACAAATTCAGCAAATATCTGATTTATGCGATAGGCGAAATTGTGCTTGTTGTAATTGGAATTTTGATTGCGTTACAAATCAATAATTGGAACCAAAAACGAATCCAGAAACTAGAAGAACAATCCATTGTAAAGAACATTCATACTGAATATTTGCAAAACAAAGGGATCATAAAAAGAAGAATTGAGGAAACTGAATTATGTGAGGCAGCCCTCAGACAATTAATGAATAATGTAGGCAAAGACGAAGCGTATCTTAAAAAGCAAAATGTAGACAGTTTACTTTTTTATGCCTTTGACCCTCCTATATTCAGACCCTCGGAAAATACCATTTCTGGTCTCGTACAATCGGGACGTTTGGAATTGCTCCAGAATCAGGAATTGGTTGATTTAATATATAATTGGGGACGAACGATGAAGGCATTGACAGATAGAACAACAAGATTTACCGCAAAATTAGATAACGAAATTTTTCCCTATTTATCAAAAAAATATCCCTTTAAAGATATGGATGCCTATGGTCAATTAAATTGGAAAGAAAAATCACACCTGAAGGTGGATAAACTTCAAATTTTTAAAGAAATTGAATTCGAAAACAATACTGACGAATTTTTATACTGGATGGTAGATAACAAAAACCTATTGATAGAATTAGACCTTTTGATTGATAAAATACTTATTGAAACTCAATATGATTAAATTCTTTAGTAAAGTCTGTCAAAAACTACTTTCACAAAACCTCCGCTCCTTGGAGGGGACTGAGGGGTGGGTAAAAACGCTGAACATATGATTAAGTTTTTTCGTAGAATAAGAAAATCTCTTTTATCTGAGAATAAGTTCAGCAAGTACCTGATATATGCATTTGGCGAAATTATTCTTGTTGTTATCGGTATTTTAATTGCATTGAGCATAAATAATTGGAATGAGAAACAGAAAGATTTGGTCAAGGAGCAATTAATTTTAAAACAATTGTTTAGTGAATATGAAAGTAACCTACAGCAACTAGATGAAAAAATACTGATGCGCAACCAGGCACTTGAAGCCTGCAATAATTTGCTTAATCAAATAGACAACCCCACCCCGGTAATTAATGAAGATGGGTTTTATCGTTCATTGTGGATCATATTTAGGGACCCGACCTTTGACCCCATAAAAAACGATATCGTTGGTTCAGAAAATCTTCGCCTCATACAGAATGACACCTTGGTGAGGTTTTTATCAAATTGGTCTTCTGAGGTCTTTCAGGTTCAAGAAATGGAGTTAGAGTATCAAAAATTTCGAACGGAGATCTTAATGCCGTGTTATCTTCGATTGGGTGTTGCGAGGAACGTAAATAATAACTTATGGAAAGATGGATACACGCCCACCGAAGCGTTGGACAAAAAATCAAACTATAAATTCACCATTAAGCCAACAAAAAAAAGCGTGGATTTGACAAAGGTTCTTGCAGATGTTAAATTTGAGGGCATTGTGAGCCAAATAATCACAACGCATCAAGTTACAAACATTCAATCGCAAACCTTGCGCAAGCGAATATTAAATATGCTTAATATATTAAAGCAAGAAATTGAAGAATAGAAGCCAACACGCAATATTCAAGTCATGATAAAATTCTTCCGCAAAATCCGTCAAAAACTACTCTCTGAAAACAAGTTTTCAAAATACCTGCTCTACGCCGTTGGCGAAATCATTTTAGTGGTCATCGGTATTCTAATTGCCCTTCAAATCAATACTTGGAGTGAAAATCAGAAAATAAAAAAAGAAGAAAAAATACTTATTACGGGTTTAATACAAAATATTGAAGATGACATTAAGAGTTTAACAACCGTGACGAAACAAGATAGTATTAACATAGATGCCAATCGAATACTATTGAGCGCCTTGAAGAATGATTCCATACGAAGAAACAAACCCTTGCTAAAACAAAAAATTTACCAGGCTGTATTCGTATCTAGTTTAAAACCTAATCAAATCATTTTTAGTCAAATACAATTTTCAGGCAAGTTGACGTATATCTTAAACGATTCCATTAAAACTAAAATTCTATCCTATTATGACAATGTTTCAAATGTACTCGACTATCAGGAATCCAATCTTAATACAATATACGGTTTAGGCGTTGGCATGAGTGATATTTTGGATTATAATTCAGTGTTTCAAAACATTTTGCCAGAATTCGCAAAAATGGAAGTAGATGCTTTTGACAATTCATTTTTTTATGAATCTATAGCGTCAAATCGGGTAAAAGAATTTGTAAATAAAACTACCGCTAGACAAGCGCTATTGTTACCATTATATTCAACCCACGGTGAATTGCTTCAAGAAGGCATAGCATTAAGGGAAAGTTTGATTCAGTATGTTGATAATAAATAATGAACCCACAACAATCTATCCTGTATTATATCTAACCATTAACCAATGATAAAATTCTTTCGAAAAATCCGCCAAAACTTACTTTCCGAAGGAAAAACTGGAAAGTATTTCAAATACGCCATTGGAGAAATTGTACTTGTGGTCATTGGTATTTTGATTGCCCTACAGATCAATGATTGGAACCAGAACAAGAAGGATAGAAAATTAGAAAAGCAGTATTACTGTAGATTACTGGAAGACGTTAAACAGGATTATAGTAATTATGAATACTCCCTTGAGCTTTTAAACATAAGGATTAACGCGAATAACACTATGATTCAAACGTTGTTAGACGATACCTTACCTTTAGACAGTATCACCCCAAACCTTTTAAAATCCGTTAAATTTTCTAACAGAAATTACCGAGCCACAACCGACGCTTTAGAAGACATAAAATCGAGTGGAAATTTGAACATACTAACAGACCTTTCTATTAAAAACAAGTTGGCCTCCTACTATGAATCAATGACTAGAACAAGCTCCATTATAGAAACCAATGGAAAGGCAATCACAGATAAACGTTTTTTTGAAAGTAAGGATTTAGTGAGTTCAGGATGGATAAAGATTGCAGAGGAATTGAACGGTATCGATACCACAAAAGTCAACCTTGACTTACTAAATTCAAAAGTTAATTTCACAGCTGAAATAAGGGAAATAATGTTAAAT
>CAYGUO010000189.1:0-5659 GCA_964353095.1 uncultured Flavobacteriaceae bacterium
GTATAGCAATTTCCCCAAATTGATATTTACATTTTGTTTTGTTGTTACTGTGAAGACCCCAGCTTTAGTTGGGGTCTTTTTATTTATTTGTTAATACTGAAACCTGTAGTTCTAAACGTTTAAGTTCTCGCAGGATATCGTTCTTATCCATTTGCATCCAAACGAATAGTTTAGACATTACCATTATAATCATACAAAAAAAGGCTCCTCCTGCCCACTTGATAAGTTGGTTGGTTTCGTTAGCATCAAAAAAGGAAATAACACAAAATATTAAAAGCCCAAAAACTAAAACAAGCACTGCGTTCATAATCATTACCAACCAGCCTAACTTACTGCGATACACCTCTCCAATCTTACCTAAAAGATTTTGTTCTTCTAAATCATCATAAAATTTAGCCTCTTCTTTTGATAATGCTTGTTTGATTAAATCATCAATTTTTTCCATTTCATTTTTCATTTTTCAAGTTTTTAACTATTAATTTTATTTTCTCCCTACCCCTAAAAAGACGGGTCTTAACGGTATTAGTACTCACATTGGTGATACCACCTATTTCCTTTAAACTATAGTCCTCTAGGTAAAACAGTTTGAGCACCATTCTTTGCTCCATAGGTAACCTTCGCAACAATTTTAAAACCAAGGCTATTTGTGCTTGGTTATCATCTGTGTCTATTACTTCTGTTTTTTGATTTTCCCAAAATTCAGCAGATGGATGTTGATGATATTTAGATACTTTCTTTATATTATCCATTGCCTTGCGGCTTACTATGGTCAAAGCCCAGCTACCAAAACTATTACTATCCCTTAGGGTATTCAATTTTACAAGTATTGTTTTCCACGTTTCTTGAGTTAAATCTTTGGCAACATCCCAATCATGGGTGTAACTAAAAGCCTGAACACATAACCTTTTGTTCCATCTTTTGACCAATAACTCGAAAGCTTTCTCATCCCCCGACTGGGAAGAAATTACAAGTAATGCATCTAAAACTTTATCAGGTTTTATCATCGTCGTTATACCATAGACTTCTGGGTTTGACAAAGGTTCCCCTTTTTTAAAGAAATATCTTTTTAATCTTACAATTCATCAAATTAAAAAACTAGTATTTTTACCGGATGCGAAAGAAAACCAAGAGGCAGGTATTTGAACATATAGAAGTACTTGATGCCGGGGCAAAAGGAAAAACCGTAGCAAAAGCTCCGGATGGCAGGGTGATTTTTTTAACCAATGCAGTACCTGGCGATATTGTTGATATTCAAACCACTAAAAAAAGAAAGGCTTTTTTTGAAGGTACGGCAATCCATTTTCATCAACTCTCTGATAAAAGAGTTGAACCTGTTTGCGAACATTTTGGTGTTTGTGGGGGATGTAAATGGCAACATATGGGATATGAGCATCAATTAGCCTATAAACAAAATGAAGTGGAAAACAACCTAAAGCGCATAGGTCACCTGGAATTACCTGAGGTTTCAACCATTATTGGTTCTCAGAAAAAGTACTTTTATCGTAATAAAATGGAATTTTCATTTTCTGACAGCAGATGGTTAACCCTGAAAGAGATTAATTCTGGCAATGAAATAAACGACAAAAATGCCCTTGGCTTCCATATTCCGGGAATGTGGGATAAAATTTTGGACGTTAATAAATGTCATCTACAAAAAGACCCTTCAAACGCTATTCGCTTAGCCATAAAATCATTCGCATCTGAGAACGAAATGCAATTTTTCAATCCAAGAAAACAAGAGGGATTGTTACGCACCATGTTCATAAGAACATCGTCCATTGGTGAGTTAATGGTGATTATTCAGTTCTTTAAGGATGATAAAGAAAAACGCGATCTACTTTTAGACCATATTAAAGAAACTTTTCCAGAAATTACCTCGCTGCAATATTTAATCAATGAAAAACAGAACGATTCCATTTACGATCAAGAAGTGATATGTTATGCAGGGCGCGACCATATTTTTGAAAACATGGAAGGTTTACAATTTAAGATTAATGCAAAATCTTTTTATCAGACCAATTCAGAACAAGCCTATGAGCTATACAAAATCACCAGAGATTTTGCTGGACTAACCGGCAATGAAATCGTGTATGATTTATATACAGGTACAGGTACCATTGCCCAATTTGTTTCGAAAAACGCAAAAAAGGTTATTGGTATTGAATCCGTACCAGAGGCTATTGATGATGCCAAAGCAAATGCATTGGCTAATGGCATAAACAACACCTCCTTTTTTGTTGGCGATATGAAAACAGTTTTTGATGATGCGTTCATTACTGCAAATGGAACGCCAGATGTTATTATCACTGATCCACCAAGAGATGGTATGCATAAGTTAGTTGTTGAACAATTGTTAAAAGTTGGGCCAGAAAAAATTGTTTACGTAAGTTGTAATAGTGCCACACAAGCACGAGACCTTGCCTTAATGAACGAGGTTTATATGGTTGATAAAGTGCAGCCGGTAGACATGTTTCCGCAAACGCATCACGTTGAAAATGTTGTACTTTTGAAGAAAAGAAAGCCCTTTTAATTTTATATGAAACGCATACTATCCGCTTTTGTATTAATTGTTATTATCAGCTATTTCTCATCTTGTGAAAAAGATGACATTTGTGTTGAAGGGGACACCCCTCTTTTGATTATTGGCTTTTTTGATGCCAGTTCGGAAGACACTACGGTAAGCAAAGTAGTTTCAGATTTGTTGATTGTAGAAACTATTTTAAACAGCACTGTCACTGCCATTGCAGATACAGATAGTATTGCGATACCACTCCGTACCGATGAGGCTTCCACAGAATTTGTATTCGTAGAAAATGCTGCTGTAGACAGCGAAACTTTGGAATTAACCGGTGAAATTGATTCTTTACGCTTTAACTACATTGTAGATGGGGAGTTTATCTCAAGAGCATGCGGTTTTATAGCGAACTATACGGAACTAGATACCGCAAGAACGGTTTTTTCAAGTGATTGGATAAAAAGGATTTCTATTGTTAACCCAGATGTTAAAAGGTCAAATGCCATACATGTTAAGATATTCCATTAGTCTTTTTTGTGGTTTACTTTGTTTTTTTGGTTACACCCAAGAAAGCAAACCCATTGACCTTCAACCTAAAGATACGGTTGAAAGAACGGAACAATATGGTTTACGTGTTGGAGTAGACTTGAGTAGGCCCCTTCTTTCTTTTCTCAATGACAATTATACCGGATTGGAATTTTTTGGTGACTTTCGTTTAAAAGACAAGCTGTACTTAGCAGCAGAAATTGGAAATGAGAAGAAAACACGTAATGAAAATATAGATGGTATTGATTTATACAATTTTACTACAAACGGTAGCTATATTAAAATAGGGGTTGACAACAACACCTATAAAAATTGGTATGGGGAACAGAATTTAGTCACCATAGGGGGGCGTTATGCCTTTAGTACATTTAGCCAAACCCTAAATAACTTTAGTATTTTCAACAGCAATCGTTTTTATAATCCAGACAATCTTGTGCAGCTGAGTGATACGCCTGAAGAATTTAGTGGCAGAACTGCTTCCTGGTTAGAATTAGTGGTGGGTTTTAAAGCGAAACTTTTTAAGAATTTTTATGGTGGATTCAGTCTAAGACTAGCCTATTTAATAAGAGATAGTGACCATGGTCGTTTTCCGAATCTTTGGATTCCTGGATTTAATAAAGTAACGGACGGAAGTAAATTTGGAGTGGGGTACAATTACGGTATTTCTTACTTTATCCCTTTTTACAAAAAAGCCAAGAAGAAAAAGGAAGCATTGGAAAACCAAAGCCCTAATTAAATTTTGCCTTTTTACTGCCTTCGTACATTTCATACAGGGCTAACCTAGATTCTAACTTTCCATTGAACACTTTAATCTTTTTTGAAGGGCGCAAACCAACATACTTTAATGCCTCTAAATTGCCCGTAATCAACCACGCATTCGTTCCTGGGTAATCTTGTTTTAACGTATCCCCTATTTTACCATAAAACTCTTCCAAATCAATACTTAATCGCTCCCCGTAAGGTGGATTAAAGACCATATGTAATTTTGTGTCAACAGGCTTCACTGTTCTAAAAAAGTCCTTTCTTTCAATAGAGATATATTCTGATAAATTTGCATTAGCCACATTCTCTTGCGCCTTTCTCACGGCTGAAGGGGCTTTATCAAAACCAATAATTTTATGATGGAATTCTCTCGACTGATTAAGTCTAGAAGCTATAATTTTTTCATAAAGCTCATTATCAAAATCATTCCAATTTTGGAAAGCAAATGAACTTCTATTGATATTTGCGGGAATATTACAAGCAATCATAGCCGCTTCAATCAAAAAAGTACCACTACCACACATAGGATCTAAAAAATCAGTTCTTCCATCCCATCCACTCGTCAATAATAAACCCGCTGCCAAAACCTCATTAATAGGTGCAATATTTGTAGAAACACGATACCCCCGTTGATGTAATGAACTGCCTGAACTATCTAATGAAACGGTACAATCATTATTATAAATATGAATATTTATCCTGATATCTGGTTCCCTTGTATTGACGCTAGGTCTATGTTTTTCAATATCCCTAAACTTATCTACTAAAGCGTCTTTAGCTCTTTGTGAAACAAATAGTGAATTGTTAAACACATCAGAATTCATCGTTGTATCAAAAGCAAAAGTCATGTTACCATCAAAAAAATCTGGCCAGTCAATATCATAAAGTTCCCTATAAAACTGTTTTTCATTGAATAGTTTAAAGGTTTTGATTGGTTTAAATATTTTAAGTGCAGTTCTTAAAGACAAATTTGCTTTGTACATAAAGCCATTGTCACCTTCAAAACTTACATTCCTTACCCCTTCTTTAACGTTACCCGCTCCAAGGTTCCGAAGTTCCTTTGCCAATATAGATTCAAAACCATATAAGGTTTTTGCCAACATTTTAAAATTACCTTGCATATTCTATAAAAGTGTTCGCCAAAAATAGGCTAATTTTACACCTTATTCCTAGTAACCAATAAATACCTGATAATGGTTTTCATTCTGCCGATTTTAGCAGTAGTGACAAGTTTTATTTTTGTCTATTTAATAAGACCTAAAAGCGAAAAAAATATCAACCTATTTTTAGCTTTTAGTGGTGCTTTTCTTTTAGCATTAACTTTTTTTGAACTACTCCCTAGTATATATGAAAATACAAATTCAAAAAATATAACTATTTTTATTCTGGCAGGTATCCTTTTGCAAGTATTCTTGGAATTTTTCTCAAAAGGTGCTGAACATGGCCATGTTCATATTAGTCTAAAAGCGAATTCTTTTCCTATTGTGTTATGTTTAAGCCTTTCAATACATGCGCTAATTGAAGGAATTCCAATCATCAAGGATAACAATATTCTTATAGGGGTGTTGATTCACAAGATTCCAGTTGCTATCATATTATCTATTTTTCTGTTGAACTCTAAACTAACGATTAACTATATCCTACTTTTTATTGTACTTTTCGCTCTAATGACTCCTTTGGGTAGTTTTTTAGCTTTAGAATCGAGTCTTGTCAGCAAATTCAGTAATGAACTAACGGCATTAGCAATAGGTGTTTTCTTCCATGTTTCCACGGTTGTTTTATTTGAAAGTGCAAAAGGGCATTCTTTTAATTTGGGAAAACTAATGGTAATTATCC
>CAYGUO010000190.1:0-5643 GCA_964353095.1 uncultured Flavobacteriaceae bacterium
TCATGAACATCACCCTTTACCGTGGCCATTAATATTTTGCCTGCTCCTGTCGAATCTGCTATCTGTGGGTTTTTAAGTTTTTCTTCTTCAATGTACGGTTCCAAATAAGCAACGGCCTTTTTCATCACCCTGGCAGACTTCACCACCTGGGGCAAGAACATTTTTCCGCTACCAAACAAATCACCGACAACATTCATACCTGTCATTAAATTACCCTCAATGACTTCAATAGGTTTGTTGGCAGCTTTTCTGGCTTCTTCAATATCTTCAATAATATACTCATCAATACCTTTGACCAAGGCTCTTGTGATTCTCTGTTGTAAGGGTTCTTCACGCCAAGAAAGATCTACCGTACTCTCTTTGGTTTTGCCTACTACTGTTTCAGCAAAATCTAACAAACGTTCCGTGGCATCATCTCGTCTATTAAGAATAACATCTTCAACATGTTCTAATAAATTCTTTGGAATGTCATCATAAATCTCAAGCATTGCTGGGTTTACAATACCCATATTCATCCCCGCTTTTATGGCGTGATATAAGAAAACAGAATGCATGGCTTCACGTACAGGGTTATTCCCTCTAAAAGAAAAAGAAACATTGCTGACACCACCGCTTACACTGCAATGCGGTAGATTAGCTCTTACCCATCTTGTTCCTTCAATAAAATCTAGAGCGTTTAATTTATGCTCATCCATCCCAGTAGCTACAGGAAAAATATTAAGGTCAAAAATGATGTCTTCAGGTGGTAGGCCAACTTTGTTCACCAGTATATCGTAAGACCGTTTTGAAATTTCAATTCGGCGCTCATAATTATCTGCTTGCCCAACTTCATCAAAAGCCATAACAATTACAGCAGCACCATATCTTTTTATCAGTTTTGCATGATGTACAAACTCGGCTTCCCCTTCTTTAAGGCTAATAGAATTTACAACACATTTTCCTTGTACTACTTGAAGGCCAGCCTCAATGATTTCCCATTTAGAGCTATCAATCATTATAGGAACTCTAGCAATATCAGGCTCAGCAATTACTAAGTTTAGAAACTTGACCATGGCTTCTTTGCCATCTATCAAACCATCGTCCATATTAATGTCAATAATCTGAGCTCCCCCTTGTACTTGGTCTCTCGCTACACTTAAAGCTTCTTCAAATTTTTCTTCTTTGATGAGCCTTAAGAATTTCTTTGAACCTGCGACGTTAGTCCGTTCCCCAATATTTACAAAATTGGTCTCGGGCGTTATCACCAAAGGTTCTAAGCCAGAAAGCTTGAGGTATTTCTGTTTTTCTTCTATCATCAGCTATAGTGTAAGACTTCAGGAAAAGGTTCATAAAAATGATGCAGTAATGTTTTCCATTCTTTATATTGCTCAGATTTTCGAAATCCAATTTCATGGTCTTCTAAAGTTTCCCAATTTACGAGCAGTATATATTGATTTTCCTTTTCAATACATTTTTTTAACTGATGATTGATATACCCTTTCATTCTAGAAATAATTAAAGAAGCTTTTTCAAACTTTTGTTCAAATTCTGAGTTCATTCCTTTTTTGATTTATAAAACAGCGACTTCTAAAATCATGATCTTACTAAGTTTAAGGTTCTGGGTTTAAATTCTTTTACTACTTCGGCAATAGCCGTTATATGCTCGGGTGTTGTACCACAACAACCACCAACGATATTGACGAGCCCCTTTTCAACATATTCTTTTATTTGAGCGGCCATTTGTTCTGGAGTTTCGTCATATTCACCAAAGGCATTTGGTAAGCCTGCGTTGGGGTGAGCACTAATAGCATGGTTTGTTTTTGCAGAAATAACCTCTAAATGCGGCACTAATTGTTTGGCACCCAAGGCGCAGTTAAATCCAACAGATAAAATAGGAATATGTGAAATTGATATCAAAAACGCCTCTGCGGTTTGACCAGATAATGTTCTACCTGAGGCATCAGTAATTGTGCCACTTACCATAATAGGAACCTCCATATTACGTTCTTCTTTGACCTCTTCAATGGCAAATAATGCTGCTTTAGCATTCAACGTGTCAAAAATGGTTTCAACTAATAAAATATCTGCACCACCGTCTAAAAGTGCTTCAACCTGCTGCTTATAGGCAATCCGTAATTCGTCAAAAGAAATGGCTCTAAAACCAGGATCGTTAACATCGGGCGACATGCTTGCAGTTTTATTCGTAGGACCGATACTGCCAGCAACAAACCGTGGCTTATTAGGCTCATTTTGGGTAAACTCTTCGGCAACTTTTTTAGCTAATCGCGCTGACTCATAATTGAGTTCATAAACCAATTCTTCCATATGATAATCGGCCATAGCAATGGTCGTTCCTGAAAAGGTGTTAGTCTCCACAATATCTGCTCCAGCAGCAAAGTACTTTCGATGCACTTCGGCAATAGCCTCTGGCTGGGTTAGGGATAATAAATCGTTATTGCCTTGTAAAGGATGTTTCCACTCTTTAAAGCGTTCGCCACGAAAGTCTTCTTCGGTGAATTTATAGCGCTGCAACATAGTACCCATGGCGCCATCTAAAATCAATATTTTTTTATGTAGTAAATCCTTTATCATATTACAATGAATACGCTTTTGGCGTAATTATAAAATTGTAAATATCAAGTAAGGAAAAGGTAAGACTAGCTTTCTTTTTGGTTATCTAATCCCAGTATGGTCGGTTTTATCCGCCAAGAGATCCTGAAATGAATTCAGGACAAGGGTAGAATGTAGCACCTTCTTTACAGCTAAAGGGTTGCTAAGGCTTCATAGGGTCTAATCCCTCCGCCTTTCTTGATAACAATTTCAGTTTATGTATGAACTAGGTACAAAGTAACAACACATATTATTGAAAAACAAAAAAAGTTCAAAAGGAAATATGCAGTACCTCTAGTCAGAATTGCTAACAAAGGCAATATACTTACTATCTGGTGACCAACTGGGTACATTTATAGTACCCTGACCCCCAAACAAATAGCCAATAATTTTTGGTTCACCACCATCAACAGGCATCATTCTCAATAGGCAATGCTTATAAAAAGGATGTGCATTAGATTCAATGTCGGCCGGATAAGAAATTATAACCATATTTTTTTCATCTGGTGTAATATGCGGAAACCAATCATTGTAATTATCAAATGTCAATTGTTCTTGATTTTTTCCATTCTTGTCCATTCTCCAAATCTGCATTGTACCTGTTCTATCCGAATTGAAGTAAATCTTTTTACCATCAGGTGAATACTCTGACCCATCGTCTAAAGATTGTGTATTGGTAAGATGTCTTTCTTCTCCATTTTTAACATTGACTTCAATGATATTATACACCCCATTTCTGTTACCAGTGAAAATCATCTTTTTGCCATTTGGTGACCAACCATGCAAGTAAGAAGCACCTAAACCATTCTTGGTGACTTTTACGGGCTTATCAGAACCAGTAATGGGTAAATAATAAATTGCAGAATCACCTTCATCATCATCGTTGTGGTGACTTATGGCAATCATAGATCCATCGGCGCTTAAAATATGGTCATTGTTATTTCTATTTGCAAAACCCGTATTTAACATTGATACTTTACCGGACTCTAAATCATATTTATATAAGAATCCATTAGAGTTATAAATCAAAGTTTTACCATCTGGGGTCCAATTGGGTGCTTGAATACTGTGGGCAGAGGTCGATAAAATCTTACGCTCACCTGTTTCAATATTCATCACCTCTAATCTGCTTCCAATATAATCTTCATATGGAACGTACCCTTCTTTTGGAGGTTTTATAATTCTCACATTTTTATAAATAGCTTTTTCCACCTCATCAGGATTGTGTGAACAAACATAAATCCCGACAAAAACCTCATTTCTCAAATCCATTTCAACCTCGACACTTGTAAAAGGTTCTCCATACTTTGCTGTTGACATAATGTAGGTAGCACCCCTTCTTTCTAATTGAATGATATCTGGTCCTTTATCTTCAGAAATCACTTCTTCAGTATCACCAGCTTTTGTTCTGCGGTATTGAAGTGAAGTAAGTCCATCGCCATGAACTGTTGCATTTACATGGGGCGAATCAGCATGAAAATTATTACGAACTGTCCACCCTACTTTACGATGTGGGTCTACCCCATTGCCTACAAATTCTACTCTAGCCCTAACAATAAAATCGCCCTGTACTGACTGATAGGCGTAGTGCATTTCGTCTTGACCAAACCACATGTTCGTGCCAGAACCAGATATGGTATATGATTGAGAGTCGGAGTCATAACTGGTGGAACCAATATGTTTAACAGCTCCAACATCAATATGGTTTTCAAATATTCCTATTTCTTGAGCTTTCAATCCAATAAAAGATAGCATACAAATAACAAAAGTTGCGGTTTTTTTCTTCATGTTGCATTTAGTTTACTCGGTCAGTTGCTAAATATTCTCATTTAGAAAAGATACAAGTGATTTAAAATAAATAAAAAACCTTCTAAAAACAACTAATTTGAAAGGTTTCGTATGCTACTTAAAATCTAAATGGTTTTATAGAATGCTTTGTACTACTTCTTTCTTAGCTTCCTTTTTAGAACCATCAAAACCTTCAACTCCTCCCACAGTTGTATACTTCATTACAAATCTTTTATTCGGATTTATGATTTGATAGGCATACTGACACATTACAGCAGCTTCATGAAAGCCCGATAAAATCAGTTTTAGCTTTCCTTCATACGTGTTCACATCACCAATTGCAAATACACCAGGAATATTAGTTTGATAATCTTTCGCATTATTAACCTTAATAGCATTTTTTTCAATAGCTAACCCCCAATTACCTATTGGTCCAAGTTTAGGAGAAAGCCCAAATAATGGAATGAAATTATCTACCTCTAAGTAGGTTTCTCCTTTTTCTGCATTATTATGCTTGATGACTACGGCTTCCAATTTTTCATCACCATAAAGCTTCTTCACCTCAGCTTCCGTAAATAGTTTTATTTTACCCAGCTTCGCTAACTCTGAAGCTTTTTCAACTGAATCTAAGGCACCGCGAAATTCATTTCTACGGTGTACTAAGGATACTTCAGAGGCTACATCAGCCAAGAAAATAGCCCAGTCCAAAGCAGAATCTCCTCCTCCAGCAATTACTACTTTCTTATCTCGATATACTTCGGGATCTTTTACGATGTAAGCGATACCTTTATCTTCAAAATCAATTATATTTTCAATAGGTGGTTTACGTGGTTCAAAAGAACCCAGTCCACCAGCAATTACTACTACTGGAGCATGGTGCTGCGTTCCTTTGTTTGTAGTAACAATATATGAGCCATCTTCTTGTTTATTCAAAGTTTCTGCTCTTTCGCCAAAAGTAAACCCTGGTTCAAAAGGTTTTATTTGCTCCATTAAATTAGTTACTAAATCCCCAGCAAGAATTTCTGGAAAAGCAGGAATATCATAAATGGGCTTTTTGGGGTAAATTTCTGAGCATTGCCCTCCTGGTTGTGGCAATGCATCAATTAAATGACATTTTAATTTCAACAATCCAGCTTCAAAAACCGTGAATAACCCCGTTGGTCCAGCACCAATTATTAAAACATCTGTTTTAATCATAAATAATTAATTTTCTTTCATTCCCGTGAAGACGGGAATCTATATATTTCAATTTCGTCATTACTAAGC
>CAYGUO010000191.1:0-5595 GCA_964353095.1 uncultured Flavobacteriaceae bacterium
CTTCGCTGGATTAATCTAATTATTAAAAACTGTCAACATATTTTAGGACGACTCAGTACTGATAGCTTCGTTTTTATTTTAGCTTAAACGCTTTTTCCTGAGGATAATAGGCAACATCACCTAGTTCTTCTTCAATTCGAAGGAGTTGGTTGTATTTTGCCATACGATCACTTCGTGATGCTGAACCTGTTTTTATTTGGCCGGTATTTAAGGCTACCGCCAAATCAGCTATCGTATTATCTTCAGTTTCCCCTGAACGGTGCGACATTACTGAAGTAAACCCCGCATTCTTTGCCATATTTACCGCAGCAATAGTTTCGGTTAACGTACCTATTTGGTTTACTTTAATCAAAATAGAATTTGCAATCCCGTTTTCAATCCCTCTTGACAACCTTTCAACATTCGTCACAAATAAATCATCGCCTACAAGTTGCACTTTATCACCAATCTTATCGGTTAAAACTTTCCACCCGTCCCAATCGTTTTCATCCATACCGTCTTCAATAGAGATGATAGGATATTTTGCACTTAATTCTGCTAAATATTCCGCTTGCTCTTCAGATGTTCTTACTTTTCCCTTATCACCCTCAAATTTGGTGTAGTCATATTTGCCATCAACATAAAATTCAGCAGCGGCACAATCCAAGGCAATCATAACATCATCACCTAATTTGTAACCGGCTTTATCTACGGCCTTTGCAATAGTATCCAAAGCATCTTCAGTACCTCCTTCAAGGTTTGGGGCAAAACCACCTTCATCACCAACAGCGGTACTTAAACCCCTGTCGTGCAACACCTTCTTTAGGTTATGAAAAATCTCCGTTCCCATTTGCATGGCATGGCTAAAATCTTTTGCTTTCACGGGCATTACCATAAACTCTTGAAAGGCTATTGGAGCGTCAGAATGAGAACCACCATTGATAATATTCATCATGGGTACCGGCAAAGTATTTGCGCTCACCCCACCCACATATCTATACAAGGGCATTCCCAACTCTTCGGCGGCAGCTTTAGCAACTGCTAACGAAACACCCAAAATTGCATTTGCCCCTAATTTTGATTTGTTTGGTGTACCGTCCAAATCAATCATGGTTTGATCTATAAAATTTTGCTCAAAAACTGATGTTCCAATCAATTCTTCTGCTATGGCAGTATTTACATTGTTGACCGCTTTACCGACACCTTTGCCCATAAACGAATCTCCTCCGTCTCTTAGCTCAACAGCTTCATGTTCGCCCGTTGATGCTCCCGAAGGAACAGCAGCACGTCCTAGAACGCCATTTTCCGTTACCACATCTACCTCTACAGTAGGATTGCCTCTAGAGTCTAAAATTTGTCTTGCATGAATATTGATAATAATGCTCATTGTCTTCTGTTTACGGTTGAAAATTAATTTAACGAAGATACAAAAGGACTACTTTTAAGCTTCATGATTTTAATCATAAAACAATATAAATAACCTAATAATCAACTATAACGTTTTAGTTGACGCTTGCCTTGATAGCTTCAAAAAACTCATCAAAAAGGTAATCAGCATCATGAGGCCCAGGACTGGCCTCAGGGTGATATTGCACCGAAAAAACATCCCTATTCTTCATTTTGATTCCCGCAACGGTATGATCGTTTAAATGTGTATGCGTAATTTCTAAATCTGGATGCGCTTCAGTTTCTTCACGATTAACGGCAAAACCATGGTTCTGCGAAGTAATCTCACCCTTGCCCGTCATCAAATTCAGTATTGGATGGTTTATCCCCCTATGTCCGTTATGCATTTTAAAGGTTGAAACGCCATTGGCCAAGGCCAATACCTGATGGCCCAAGCAAATACCAAACATGGGTTTGTTCAATTTTAATAGCTCTTTGGTCGTTTCAATTGCCTCCGTCAAGGGCTCTGGATCACCAGGTCCATTTGAAATAAAATACGCATCCGGATTCCAATCTGCGAGTTCTTCTTTACTTGCATTAAAAGGATATACTTTAATATAGGCATCTCGTTTTGCAAGGTTCCTTAAAATATTCTTTTTGATACCAATATCTAAAGCCGATATCTTATAGGTCGCATTTTCCTCACCATAGAAGTAAGGTTCTTTTGTTGAGACTTTTGAAGCCAACTCCAACCCCTGCATACTTGGTATTTTCTTTAACTCGTTTTTTAGACCGTCCACATCATCAACCCTTGTTGAAATAACAGCGTTCATTGCTCCGTTATCTCGAATATAACTTACTAAGGCACGAGTGTCAACGTCTGAGATTGCAAATAATTTGTTTTCTTCTAAAAATGTCAACAAACTTGCATCAGCATTAGGTCTTGAATAATTATAACTGAAATTTTTTACAACCAAACCTGAAATTTTAATAGCGTCAGATTCTATTTCATCAGCATTCGTTCCATAATTACCAATATGCGCATTCGTAGTTACCATTAATTGCCCAAAATAGGAAGGATCTGTAAAAATCTCCTGATATCCCGTCATACCCGTATTGAAACACACTTCCCCAAATGCGGTCCCCTCTTTATCACCCACAGCTTTACCGTGAAAAATGGTTCCATCCTCTAATAATACTAATGCTTTCCTTCGTGTTTGGTATTTCATGTTGAAAATAAAATTTAACAAAAAAACATAAAAAAAGGATACGTTTTAGCGTATCCTTAAATCTATTTTTAAATAGTAATTAACATCCTATTCTTCAGAATCATCTGAGGTCGTTTCTGCGACGGGTGGAACTACTACTTTTTTACTTCCGCCTCTTCTACTTCTTCTTGTAGTTTTCTTGGCCGCTTTATCAGCATTGTAGATTTCATTAAAGTCAACTAACTCGATCATTGCCATATCAGCATTATCACCTAGTCTATTTCCTAGCTTGATAATTCTTGTATAACCACCAGGTCTGTCTCCTATTTTTTCAGAAACCGTACTGAACAACTCAGTAACCGCATACTTATTTCTCAAGTTACTAAAAACAATACGCCTATTATGACTTCCCTTTTCAGTAGTTTGATTATTCTCCGTTTTTGATTTTGTAATCAACGGTTCTACAAATTGTTTTAACGCTTTTGCTTTCGCAACAGTTGTATTGATTCTTTTATGCTCAATAAGGGAACAGGCCATATTAGCCAACATTGCTTTTCTGTGCGCTGCTGTTCTTCCTAAATGATTGAATTTTTTTCCGTGTCTCATACTATTGTTTTATCATCTTGCTACCAAACCCGTATGTGTAACGAGGAGCAAAATATGATTATTAATCTTTATCTAATTTATACTTGGCCAAATCCATTCCAAATTGAAGTCCTTTGTTGATTACCAACTCTTCCAATTCGGTCAACGATTTCTTACCGAAGTTTCTAAACTTCATTAAATCGTTCTTATTGAATGAAACCAAATCTCCTAAAGTATCTACCTCGGCCGCTTTTAAACAATTTAAGGCTCTAACGGATAAATCCATATCAACCAATTTCGTTTTCAACAGTTGTCTCATATGCAATGATTCCTCATCATAGGTTTCTGTTTGAGCAATTTCATCCGCCTCAAGGGTGATTCGCTCATCAGAAAACAACATGAAGTGATGTATAAGAACCTTGGCAGCTTCTGTTAAAGCATCTTTTGGGTGAATTGAACCATCAGTAGCGATTTCAAAAATCAATTTTTCGTAATCGGTCTTCTGCTCAACCCTAAAGTTTTCAATACTATACTTCACATTTTTCACTGGGGTATACACTGAGTCAACAGCGATACTTCCTATAGGCGCATTAGATTTTTTGTTCTCTTCAGCAGGAACATACCCACGACCTTTTTCTATAATAACCTCAAGGTTCACAGCTACTTTAGCATCCATGTTACAGATTACTAAATCTGGATTTAACACTTGGTATCCTGAGATGAACTTTTGAAAATCGCCAGCTGTAAGTTGGTTTTTACCACTTACGGAAACAGAAACTGTTTCACTTTCCACATCGTCAATCTGTCTTTTGAAACGAACTTGTTTTAGATTCAAGATTATTTCAGTAACGTCTTCAACAACACCTGGAATAACAGAGAACTCGTGCTCAACACCGTCAATACGAACTGATGTTATCGCAAAACCTTCCAATGAGGAAAGTAATACTCTTCTTAATGCGTTCCCAACAGTTAATCCATAGCCAGGTTCCAAAGGGCGAAATTCAAATTTCCCTTCGAAATCTGTTGAGTCTATCATTATAACTTTATCGGGCTTCTGAAAATTAAGTAATGCCATAATTGGATAAGTGTTGGTTTTATTTTGAATATAACTCGACGATTAATTGCTCTTTGATATTTTCAGGAATTTGAAGTCTTTCCGGAATCGCAACAAAAGTACCTTCCTTTTTTTCTCCATTCCAAGTAATCCATTCGTAAACGCTGCTATTATTTGCCAAAGAATCAGTAATAGCTTGAACAGATTTAGACTTTTCTCGAACACCAACAACATCACCAGCTTTTAGCGAGTAAGAAGGTATGTTTACCAACTGTCCATTAACTGTAATGTGTCTATGTGAAACTAATTGTCTGGCTCCACTTCTAGTTGGGGAAACTCCCATTCTATAAACCACGTTGTCTAAACGGGATTCGCACAGTTGTAAAAGTACTTCACCAGTAACTCCTTCTTTTCTCTTAGCTGCAGCAAATAAATTTCTAAATTGCTTTTCTAAAATACCGTAAGTGTACTTAGCTTTCTGCTTTTCCATTAACTGGATAGCATATTCGGATTTTTTTCCACGGCGACGGTTGTTACCATGTTGTCCCGGAGGATAATTTTTCTTTTCGAAGGCTTTGTCGTCTCCGAATATCGCTTCTCCGAATTTACGTGCGATTTTTGATTTTGGTCCTGTATATCTTGCCATCTTCTTTGTTTATGAAAGTGTGATTATGAATTAAGGCTTATCCTTCGATAATCTTCAGTACACTTTCTAGTGAAAATCCGCTATCTAGCGAACTATTTATTAATTATACTCTTCTTCTCTTAGGAGGTCTGCACCCGTTATGTGGCATTGGAGTTACATCGATAATCTCAGTAACCTCAATTCCGGAATTATGAAGTGATCTTATAGCAGATTCACGTCCATTTCCTGGACCCTTAACGTAAACTTTAACTTTACGCAATCCAGCTTCATGAGCCACCTTAGAACAATCTTCTGCCGCAACTTGAGCAGCATAAGGAGTGTTCTTTTTAGAACCTCTAAAACCTAATTTACCAGCAGATGACCATGAAATGACATCTCCTTTTTTATTCGTTAAAGAAATGATGATATTATTAAATGAAGCCGTTATATGGGCCTCACCATTAGAATCAACAATTACTTTACGCTTTTTTGCTGCTTTAGTACTTGTCTTTGCCATACATTTTAGTTTTTAGTTAATAGTTGATAGTCGCTAGAATCCTAAACCTTACAAATTTCAAACAGATTCCTTCCAACGTCTAAAGACTAAAGACTATAAATTTCTAATTATTATTTAGTTGCTTTTTTCTTGTTAGCAACTGTTTTACGCTTTCCTTTTCTTGTCCTAGAGTTATTCTTGGTACGCTGTCCTCTTAATGGCAAACCAGATCTATGACGAATACCTCTGTAACATCCAATAT
>CAYGUO010000192.1:0-5590 GCA_964353095.1 uncultured Flavobacteriaceae bacterium
GGTTATGTAGCTCTTAACAACACGTATGGCCCAACAGGTAATCAGAAAAAAGCATTTTCAAGGGCTCAACAGCAATTACAAGGTTTAAAGTCTGAATTGGGTAGCTTGGTAAAAACAACCATTCCAGCACTTGAAGCTGAGCTAAAAGCTGCGGGAGCTCCTTGGATTGAAGGTCAGGGGTTATTGGAACGTTAGTTGCCTATTTCCGTCGGTAGCTCAAATAGTTCCAATTCAAAATAGGGTACAGCTGCGAGTATATGATCAAAAATATCTGCCATGATATACTCGTAGTTTTGCCATCTTTTATCACTGCTAAAGGCATAAATTTCCAACGGAATTCCTTGAGGCGTTGGTGCTAGTTGTCTTGCCATCATCATCATGTCTTCATTAATTGCACTATGGTTTTCTAAATACAATTCAATATATTTTCTAAACACCCCCAAATTGGTCATATTTCTTCCGTTAAGCAGCAATGACTTATCAATATTATTTTCAACATTATGATTCGTTATCCTTTCTTGCCGCTCTTTCAGATAACCCGATAGTAATGTTATATTTTGTAGTTTTCCTACGGTCTCGTTAGTTAAAAAAGTGATACTAGTTTGTTTAATGATAACAGCCCTTTTAATGCGTCTACCTTCCGAGGATTGCATACCTCTCCAATTCTTAAAACTGTCAGAAATTAAGGCGTATGTAGGTATTGTTGTAATGGTCTTATCAAAATTCTGAACCTTAACGGTTGCAAGATTAATCTCGGTAACATCTCCATCAGCACCATATTTTTCAAAAGTAATCCAATCACCTATTCGCACCATATCATTAATACTAACTTGAATACTGGCTACAAACCCCAATATAGTATCTCTAAAAATCAATAGTAAAACAGCAGACGCCGCACCTAAACCGGTCATAAATTTCCACACATCTGTTTCCGTAATAATTGCCAGAATAGCCATAATACCCATCGCCCAAGCAAAAATCATAAATACCTGAATGTAACTGTTGATGGGCTTATCTTTAAATCTAGGTAATGTCTTTAGATAATCACCTATGGTCTTGAATACGCTCCGGGCAATATTTAAAATTAAAAGTACCCCGAGTACTTGTAACACTTTTACAGCAATAGCCTCGCCATAATTGAAGTCATAAAAAACGATTGGTATCAATTCAAAAGCAAGTGCTAAAGGAAGAATATGGGCTAAAAAGTGCGGTAATCTATTGACTACTGCCAAATCATCAAAATTTGTTTTTGTCCTTTTAGCAAATCTGGCCGAAAACAAACGAATTATTTTCCAAACAATATAATCCACAATAGCTACCACTACAATTAGGATAATCAGTAAAATAAAGACATTGATATAGCTCGCATAGCTATCAGAAACGCCATTTTTTACTAATACTTCATAGAGGGTATGCCCCAAATTTTTATTGTTCATCTCAATGGTTTTTAGGTTAGGGTCAACAATGTTGCCAAAGCAAACAATAAGGTCAAATTGTCGTATTATTGCGCTGCATGGATAACCAACCAAAAGATAAGATTTTAGTTATAGGGGCATTCTTTGCTATTTACGTAATTTGGGGTTCCACATATTTATGGAATAAAATTGCCGTAACAGAACTTCCACCTTTTATGCTAGCAGGCATCAGGTTTTTTACGGCAAGCTTAATTATTTTTTCCATTGCGAAGTTATTGGGCAAGTCGTTGGCCATAACCAAACGGCAATTGCTTAATGCCGCTTTTGTAGGGTTTTTATTTCTGTCCATAGGTAATGGCTTGGCAGTTTGGGCATTAAAGTATGTAGATTCTGGCTTTGCGGCTTTAGAAATCTCTGCACAGCCCTTGGTTATTCTGTTAATGATGTGGTTGCTTCAAGGAAAAAAGATACAACCCATGTCAATGATTGGGGTGTTTTTAGGGATGATAGGAATTTATCTTTTGGTAGGCCAAAAAGAGATTTTAAGTCAAGAGAATGCAGTATGGGGTATGCTAATGATTTTTATTTGCATGCTTAGTTGGGGTTATGGCAGTTTGTTTGTTGCGAAGGCAGATTTACCCAAGAATTATTTTGTGAATACAGGGTACCAAATGTTTACGGGAGGTGTTTTTTTGGCTATAATGAGTTTAATTTTAGGCGAGAGCTGGAGCAATCCTTTGGTATGGAGTTTTAAAGTACAATCGGTGATGGCGTTGCTCATTATTTTTGGTAGTATTGTGGCTTTTACCTCATTTAACTATCTGTTAAAAGCAGTTTCTCCTGAAAAAGTGGCTACATCTACTTATGTAAACCCAATAGTAGCACTATTGCTTGGCTGGTACTTTTTGGAGGAGGAAATTACGCTACAATCTGGAATAGCAGCCATTATATTGCTGACTGGGGTTTACTTTATCAACACCAAAAAGAAACTCGCCCTCTTTAGTCGATTTAGAAAATAGATTTTTTTATACAGTAAAAAAAAATTGGAGCCATGGTATTCGTTAAAAATAACTACTTACTCTTTTTCGTATTAATAGTGTTAATACGCTGTTCTCCAAAAGAAAAAACAGCTTTATTCAATGGAAAAGATTTGACAGGTTGGCATGTTGATGTACCGCTAATGGATTCCATTCCAAATGCAATCAATCCCTTTGTAATACGAAATGGCAACCTGGTCAGTTTAGGTAAGCCAGAAGGGCATTTAATTACCGACGATTCGTTTCAGAATTATCGATTAAGCTTACAATATCGTTTTGTTGGGGAACCTGGCAACTGCGGTGTTTTGGTTCATGCTTCTCGTCCGAGAGCCCTATATAAAATGTTTCCAAAATCTATTGAGGTACAACTTATGCATGAAAATGCTGGTGATTTTTGGTGTATTGTTGAAGACATTACTACAGATAATATGGAAGAACGTAGAGGGCCAAAAGCGGAATGGGGAATTACCGAAGGAAAATTAAGAAGGATAAAGAATTTAACCGACACCTCTGAAAAGCCGCTAGGCGAATGGAATACCTTGGTGGTAGAATGTTTTGAAAACAATATTAAAGTTTGGGTCAATGAGGAGTTGGTCAATCATGGGTATGGTGCTACGGTTTCTCAAGGTCAGATCGCTATTCAGGCGGAGGGTTCAGAAGTAGCTTTCAAAGAAATTCAATTAATTTCCTTATATTAAAATAAATTTTTGTGATGCCTAAGATACTGATTTGTTTAATACTAATTTGTTTGCCTATAGCCGCTTTAGCACAAGAACAACCTTCTAAAAAAGAGTTGCGGCAACGAAAAAAAGAAGAAAAACTAGAAAAACAACATCAGAAATTAGTCGCTGCTGTAAAAGATACAATTTGGGTTTTTAGTCCTTCTAAAAGTAATATGACTCCTAGCAGCAAAGATTGGAGCATTTTCACCCTCTATAAGAATACATTGACCCTTGAAGAGGTATTTATACCCAATGCCAAAAATACCAAAGCTGATAAAAGAATAGCTACATATATTGCTCCCATTAAAGCATATAGCTACAGTATTGATGAATCAAAAAGTTCCGTTCAAATTTCACTAGTGTTTGTTCATGAAAGAACCAACTACTCCATGTATTTAAAAAAGAACAAAGGACAAAACGCTGCTGTGGTAGAAATTAAATCACTTAACAACCTTTTGGTAGTAAACGAGGGTAAGATAAGAGGGTAGTGTATCAATTAAATCTATCGTCTTTTAAAGTAGTAAATACGACTAAAATGTTTTGCATAAGTAAAAAATAAAATTCAAATAAACTCATTCAGAGAATTTGTTACACTGAATCAAGTACGCTAAGAAAACATGAGGTGTAAAAGGGTAGACCAGTGGAAAAGCCCTTACAAAAACGGTTGTGTTATCTGTTTTTACTGCTAGATTGTTGGTTAGTCCTTGTTTCCATTATTAACGATAAGCCGTGTAAAGCACTACCAGACCATCGGCAAAATTATCTATATTCACTGTATAACCATCAGCGGTAAAACTGGTGACGCTTGCCGTTGTAGTGCCTAAATTATCACCATTTTGATTGCCATAGCGAACACCAACACAGTGCGAACTCGAAGCAAACCTTGAAATATCGTTAATGGAATTACCACTTCCACCAATATATATGTTTTGTTGCACAATGGAACCACCGTCGTTACGTGCAAATCCGTTTGAGGTACCAAAAGAGTTGGCTAGACCTGTATTGTTATTGCCTACTGCATTATCAGAATTTAAGTTCAACGATTCAACATTGGCGTGTGCTACAAAACTTGCACTTGAAGGACTAAAGGGAAGACCGCTGATGGTAATAGTACCAGTTCCAGTAATTGTAAAAACACCTACATAAGCGTCACTGGTAGCTGCTTCCATTCTTACCCAAGTAGTACCGTCATAAATATATACCGTTTGGGTATCGTTGGCATAGGCCAATGCACCTGAATTAGCATCTGTAATGCCCAGTATCTGAGCTTCCGATGCAGATGGTAAAGTAAGTACCGAATTACCATCAAGTTGGGCATGGATTAATATGGAAAGAAAAAAACAAAATATGCATAGGGGACGTATCATTGGTTGTCTTTTAAAATTTCACCAGTAAGCTGAAAATCTGCTTTTGACAAGTGCTATACTAAGGTAATCAATTTACGTTTTAATTAAAAACGTCAAACCTGTGAGTGTATTTCAATTTAAAATAGGATTGTTTACTAAATGGATTAATGGTTTTTGAGCAAGTATAAACCCAGTAACTAATTCTCGTTTTTAATACCGTTAGATACCTTGTAATTTGTATCTTAAACTATAAATCTATTGTTATGAGACAGATACTATTGTACGTAAAGACTTTGGCTATATTGCAGATCCTAGCATCTTGTGGGGCTAATAAGACTCCTAAATATTCTGTGGAAGAGAGGAGTCAATTAAAAGAATTGGTTGAAGAAAAGCAAATTTCCATGCAGGCGCGATGGGCCAACCCAATGGCTACAGCGAGTTTAAATTCTATTGCAAATTCAGGCTTGTTACCACCTGGAAGTACCGTAAACAGAATTGATTTACAAGGAATGCGGAGCTTTCTTGAGATAAAAGGAGATTCCGTGATTGCTGATTTGCCCTATTATGGTGAAAGACAAATAGCCGGTACCTATAATAATAATGATGTTGGTATTAAGTTCAGGGGCGTACCAGAAGATTATAAAGCGGTATTCAATGAAAAGAAGGGAGCGTATGAAATACAGTTTAGTATTGATAATAAGACGGAAAACTTTGATGTGAATGCCTTATTGTTTCCAAACAAAAGTTTCACAATTTATATTAATACCTCGCAACGATTAACCATTAATTATCAAGGTATTTTAAACCCATAAGTTTAGAATATGATTCACATAAACAATAGTAATACTTTTAATCTTGTTAGTTAGAGACATAGTCATGCGATTTAGGCTACCTTTGCACAAAACAAATAAGCAATGGTTTCTTCCAATATTCTGTTATTGACTGATTTATCAAAAGGTTCTGATGGCGTTTTCGCATACGCCATCGCGCAAGCCAAAGAAGCTAATGCTTTTTTACATGTATTCCATGTAAAATCTCCTGCTATGGTTGTTTCCGTGGCAAATCAGTTA
>CAYGUO010000193.1:0-5480 GCA_964353095.1 uncultured Flavobacteriaceae bacterium
GTTCTTTACCTGCAATGGTCTTATGGAACTTAAAACCAGGATTGATAATATGTAAAAATGAAAACGGGTTATAAGCAAGTATGGTATTCCGCTCTTCATCATCATATTCCTCATAAGACTTGGATGCTATAAAAGCTACTTTGTCTTTTGCTGGCCGTATGGCTTTAAAAGGCTTTATTATTGCCATTATGAACTAAATTGAGAAGCAATATTTTCGGCCTTTTTAGACTCGGAATAATCGTAAAACCCTTCACCGGATTTCAGCCCTAATTTACCTGCCATTACCATATTGACCAAAAGTGGACAAGGTGCATATTTTGGGTTTTTAAAACCATCATACATCACATTTAAAATAGAAAGGCAAACATCCAAACCAATAAAATCAGCTAATTGGAGAGGGCCCATTGGGTGAGCCATACCCAAACGCATTACGGTATCAATTTCATTTACACCGGCAACCTTGTTATAAAGTGTTTCAATAGCTTCATTGATCATCGGCATCAAAATTCTATTGGCAACAAAGCCGGGATAATCATTTACTTCGGTAGGGGTTTTACCCAGATCTTTTGAAAGCTGCATAATAACGCTGGTTACCTCATTTGAAGTATTGTACCCTCTAATAATCTCAACCAACTTCATAATAGGAACAGGGTTCATAAAATGCATTCCTATAATTTTATCAGGTCTCTGTGTGACCGCTGCAATTTCTGTAATAGATATTGATGATGTATTTGTGGCTAAAATCGTTTTTTCTGCACAAAGGGTATCAAGCTCTTTAAAAATATTGAGTTTTATCGTAAGGTTTTCCGTGGCAGCTTCAACCACTAAATCAGTATCAACCACACCATTCTTAATTGATGTATAAGTGGTAATGTTGGCTAAGGTTTTTGATTTGACACTTTCCGTAATACGGTCTTTAGATAACAATCTATCTAAGTTTTTTGTTATTGTGGCCACCCCTTTATCCAAAGAAGCTTGTGAAATATCAATCAAGTTGACCTTAAAACCATTTTGGGCAAATACATGGGCTATTCCGTTTCCCATTGTTCCAGCCCCAATTACTGCTATTAGTTTCATGCTATTTTTTATTGATTAAAAAAAAATCTAATCTTCAAATGCTTCAATAATTTTCAATGCTACCCGCAATGCTGAGGTACCTTGTTGCAAAGATACGATTGGGGTAGTATTATTATTTATAGCATCTGCAAAGGTTTCCAGCTCATCTAAAATGGCGTTGTTCGCTTGAATATCCGGATTTTCAAAATAAATTTGTTTTTTTAATCCTTCAGCATTCTGTAAAATCATGTCAAAATCGCCAGGATTTTCGGGAGCATCTTTCATTTTCACCACTTCCACTTTTTTCTCTAAAAAGTCAACCGAGATATAAGCATCTTTCTGGAAGAATCGCGACTTACGCATGTTTTTCAATGAAATTCTACTCGCGGTTAAATTAGCAACGCAGCCATTTTTGAATTCAATTCGCGCATTGGCAATATCTGGTGAATTACTGATAACGGAAACACCACTTGCATTAATTCTTTTAACTTCCGATTGTACAACACTTAAGATGGCATCAATATCATGTATCATTAGATCAAGTACAACAGGCACATCGGTTCCTCTTGGATTAAATTCTGCAAGCCTATGGGTTTCAATAAACATGGGGTTTTGAATCTTATCTTTTACTGCAATAAAAGCTGGATTAAAACGCTCAACATGACCAACTTGACCTTTGACATTGTTCGCTTTTTCCAGTGCAACTAAGTTTTCAGCCTCCTCTAAAGTATTGGTTATGGGTTTTTCAATAAAAATGTGTTTGCCATTTTCCATGGCTTTTTTTGCGCAATCAAAGTGTGAAAGGGTGGGAGTTACAATGTCGACCACATCAACCGCATCGATTAAATTATTAATATTTTCGAAATAGGTATACCCAAATTCATCGGCAACTTTTTTAGCACTGATTTCATCAGGATCATAAAAACCAATTAATTCATACTTTTTAGATTCGTTTAATAACCGAAGATGAATTTTGCCTAAATGTCCAGCACCCAGCACACCAACTTTTAACATAGTTTACTATTTCTTCAAAAATAGGGATATCCAAAGAATTTGAGTCAATTCATAGCCTAAGTTCAATAAGAACTTTTTAATTTCGTGTTCCAAACTAAAACATGCTCGATACATTAAAACATAGGGGAATGCGCAATAAACTTGCGCAAATTGTTGCCGATAAAGGTATTACAGATGAAAAGGTGTTGGATGCCATTCGTGAAGTACCTCGGCATTTGTTTTTAGATAGTGGCTTTGAGGCACACGCGTATCAAGACAAAGCGTTCCCTATTGGTGCGGACCAAACGATTTCACAGCCGTATACCGTTGCTTTCCAAACAGCCTTATTAGCCTTGAAGCCCAATGATAAAGTATTGGAAATTGGAACGGGCAGTGGCTATCAAACTGCCATTCTATTACGCTTGAAAGCAAAGGTGTATAGTATAGAAAGACAGCAAGAGTTATTTAAAAAGACCAAATTATTTTTTGGTAAAATGGGTTATCGCCCAAAAAAGTTAATTTTTGGTGATGGTTATAAGGGTTTGCCAGCAGAAGCTCCTTTTGATGGAATTATCGTTACTGCGGGAGCTCCGGAGGTGCCTAAGGCTTTATTGTCGCAACTAAAAGTTGGAGGCCGCTTGGTTATACCCGTTGGTTTGGAAGATCAAATTATGACCTTATTTATCCGAAAATCGGAAAAAGAGTTTGAAAAGAAAGAATTAGGGAATTTTAAGTTTGTACCCTTGTTGGAAGATAAAAATTAAAACTGTAAGCCTACGTTGACTCCTCTTTCCGTTATGCCATTAAAATGGTTTTGAACATAACCTAGCCTTAGAAAACGAAATTTTTTCCATCCCAAATTTCCCAGCCCAATTCCGAACTCTGAGTAGGGCTGATTGTTTGAAGTAGCGAGTAGTTTACCACTTACAATTAAATGACCATTGAGTTTATTCAACAAAGGAATTTTTTGCATAATAAAGCCTTTGAAATTATGCTCTACATGCCCTTCAAAATAATCCTTGTTGGTACTTAAGTTATAGTAGGGTAATAAAAAGAAGGAGTTCATGTAATTGCCACGGGTGACCCTAGTTTGATTTCCGTTAAAGTGTTGATAATCTGCAAATGAGATATTATCGGCGTTTAAAAAAGTGCCAGCTCTAAAATTATAGGCGAACCTCCCTTTGTTTGCGACATCAAAATCTTGAAAAAGTCTTATTTTAAATTGGTCAAAATTATTGTTGGAGTTACTGCTTGCAAATCCCTTTTCATAACCTAATAGCAGGGTAGGGTATCGGTCTTCAGAATAATTAAACTTTCCATCAGGATAATTTAAATACTTCTGATTAAAACGTATTCTAGTGGTAAATGAAAATTTCAGAATATCATGGTTATCAATTGCACCATTGGTAAAATCATTTGGATCCAATGGATTATTGGAGGTGTAAGCATCATTTTCATTTCCAAGAATTACATAGTCAGAGGTATTAAAAAGAGGTTTTCTATTTTCATATCCAAAATTTAAAAAGGCATAAATTCCGTTAGTAACTTCTTGTGAATAAAAGAGTTCCGAGAAGTTAAGTTCATAAAACTTTGCGAAGTTCTCTTCAAAAAAAAGGGAAACTATAGTATTGCCAAATGGGGTGATTGGATTATTTTGATTAAACTGTACCGCTTCGCTGCCACCTCTTAACCTTAAATAGGGGCGTGAAAAATTATTGAACCGATAAGAAACGGAGGCGGTTGGTCTAAATTGTTTTTCTGATAGACCATAGTCAAATGCTGCATTCATATTTAACCGTGTGCCTTTTTCTTCGTTTCTTTTTACATAGTCTAGGGCAAAGCCTCCATGCCAACCTTGAACGGTATTGTAAAAAGAAGTGGCAATAGGAGTTGTTAATGTGTAATAGGTTTCTTTAAAAGTGTTACTATAGGTATAGCCAAACAATAGGGAACCTAAGTTTACTTTGTTACCGACGGCATCTACAGAGTCTAAATATTTTTGAGATTTTCTAATTACTTGAAGACTGTCCTTGGTTTGGTAATCTTCGTTTTCTTCATTAGTTAGGGGAACTGGTCTTATTTGATTCCAGAAATCAGCATCTTTTTTATTGGCGTTTTCTTCAAATGAAACAATTTCATTGGTGAATTCTTTTTTCTGAAAATTTGGCTCCAGATTGTAATTTTTATATCCTGCCGTAAATCTACCATCTCCTTTAAAACCCAATATACCATATTGAAAATCAATACTCTGTAACACTTTTAACCAGGTGTTATTTCCTTTTGAATAAACAAAATCTTGCTTTAAGAATATAGTATCTACAGGAACAATTTGGGTTTGTTGCCCTGTCACACTAAAGTCAATACCATAGATGGCCCATTTGTCTTCAACAATGTAAATAGTTCCTGTAAAAACGCGGTCTTTTGGTCGTTTTGGTATGACTTCTATTTGGTTTATCAAATTATTCTCATCATCGTAAAAAGTTCCTTTTAGTTTATATCTATAATAATTGAAAGCATTATCGGCGATAGGCGAAATAATAAGATTGCCAAATTCTACCGTGTTATTGTAGAATGAAAAGTTAACATCTGAGGCATTGTTAAAACTAAAGCCATTATCATCGCCGCTCACTTTGGAGGCAATTATTTTTTCTTTAAACTCGTTTTTACTTTTTGCAATTTCAGATATCGTTTCTGATAAATAAATAATACCGGATCGGGTAGAATCAAGACCTCCACCAAAATCACCAAGATCCTGCCCTAATATTTTTTTGGGAGCATCCTTGATTCTAATTAAACCTTTTGAATAAAAGTCAGCTGTATAATCCTTGAGTTTTTCTTTATTTCTTTGTCTTTCCGCAATAGCGTTTTTTATGACGCGGTTCGCTGGGTTTTCTTCAGCACTCACAGCTACTTCATTTAGTTGGAGGGTTTCTTCTTTAAGTATTACATTCAGCGTAAAGGGAAGGGTGTCAACGACAATAGTTTCTTTTTTAGTCTTGAAGCCTAAGTATTTGAAAACAATTGTTGTCGTGCCAGTTTCTTCCAAATCCAACTCATAAAAACCGTTATCGTTGGTTGTGGTGCCGCTTATGGTGCCATCAAAATAAATGTTTACAAATGGAAGTCCTTTTCCGTTTTCATCCGTAACCTTACCGATTAATTGACCCTGTAAATGAAGTTGAACACCAAAAAGAATGATGCAGAATAGAAAAAAGCGATTTATCATAGCTGGCTTTAAGCGACAATAATACTGAAATTGATAAATTGATATTGTTGCAAAAATGTTAAACCTGCAATAAAATCTAGGTATTGAAACTTTTCTTAATTCTTGAAAGGTCTCGCTTATTGTCGCGATCTTTCATTGTTTCCCTTTTGTCATAAAGCTTTTTCCCTTTTGCCAAACCAATATTAAGTTTTGCCAGGCCTTTATC
>CAYGUO010000194.1:0-5355 GCA_964353095.1 uncultured Flavobacteriaceae bacterium
CATTGATACCATTTCTTTTAGAAAATGTTGCTGGAATTCCAGAACTTAATTTAGAGGACGGTATTCACCCAACGGCTAAAGGACACCAAATTGTTATGGAGAATATTTGGGAGGTTTTAGCTAAAGTAATTGAACCATAAAGTATTAATCAGAATTTATTACTTTTAAGTATAATTAAAACCGTAACAAATGAAACTAGGCGCATTTTCAATAAGTCTTGCTGTAAAAGATTTAGAAACTTCTCGAACCTTCTATGAAAAAATGGGCTTTGCCGTCTTTGGTGGCGGAATGGAACGTAATTATCTCATCATGAAAAATGAGAATGCCTTGATTGGGCTTTTTCAAGGAATGTTTGAAAATAATATTTTAACCTTTAATCCTGGGTGGGATGAGAATGCCCAAAGAATTAAAGGGTATGATGATGTTCGTGAGATTCAAAAGCATTTAAAAGCCAACCAAGTACAATTGGTGCAAGAAGCCGATGAAAACACTACAGGTCCAGCAAGTTTTATGGTCACAGATCCTGATGGCAATATGATTTTAATTGACCAACATGTTTAATAGCAAGGAGTACAAGAATATTTTTAAATGATATTAGGCACTCCTACTTATTTAAATTGGATTCTGTACTTTTAATGGAGTCTAGCATGGATTTAAACCTCCTCATCAAAAAATTTCAAGAAAAAGACGAAAGAGCTTTTGAAACCCTCTATACCATGTATTCAAATAATATATGTGGTGTGATTTATGTTATTCTCAAAGACCAAGAAAGGGCTCAAGAACTATGTCAAGATGTTTTTGTGAAAATTTGGAACAAATCCGATAGCTATGATGCCTCTAAAGGCCGTTTTTTTACTTGGATTTTAAATATTGCTAGAAACACCGCAATTGATGAGTTAAGATCTAAAGCACACAAAAACAATAAAAAAAACCTACAGATTGATTCTTTCGTAGGTATCCTTGAGCATGATAAGGACCTCAACCAATCTATTGACACCATAGGACTGGAATCGTTGCTGAAAGGATTAAAAGAAAAATGTGCCCTGTTAATAGACTTGCTTTACTTTAAAGGGTATACACAAAAAGAAGCTGCGGAAGAATTACAAAAACCAATTGGAACGATAAAAACTAGAATAAGAGCTTGTATTGCCAAGTTAAGAGAAAACATGAATTTATAAATGGATATAAAAGCATATATAGCCTCCGGAATTTTGGAACTCTACGTTGCTGGTGCTTTAAGCGCCGAAGAGAACTTAGAAGTGCAGCAATATGCCCTACGCTATCCTGAAATACAAAAAGAAATTGAGTCTATTGAAGCTGCCATACTGCAACTAACAGCTACCACTTCCCCCGGAATGCAAAAAAGTAGCTTTGATAACATTGGAAAAACAATTAAACAAGGACTTCCGTTTAGATTTGAAAATACTAAAATGAAATCTTCTTGGTCTACTTATTTAGGTTGGGCAGCTAGTATTCTTTTTGCAGTAGGAATGTTATGGATGTATTCTGAAAATAATAAGCTTAAAACAGAAGTTGAAATCACCCAACAAGAAAGACAAGCCCTAGAGAAACAAATTCTTGAAGCTAGGGAAACAATTGCCGACAAAGAAAAAGTAGTGAAAGTGCTAAACCAACTGCGCAACAAGGATGTAGATGTCATCGCTTTAGGTGGACAAGCGGTTGCTCCAGAATCTTATGCAAAAGTTTATTGGAACAAAACAAACCAAAATGTATATATCGATGCCAAAGGTTTACCCGTACCCCCACCAGGCTTTACGTACCAAGTTTGGTCATTAAAACTAGACCCATTAACCCCTACTAGTCTAGGATTGCTTGATGATTTAACAAACAGTAAAACTGCTATTTATGAACTTGAAAACACAAATGCTTCAGAGGCATTTGGGATCACATTAGAACCCATAGGTGGTAGCAAGACTCCTAACCTTGAACAATTATACACCCTAGGGGCAGTTGGTCCATAATTAAAATCTAACTTTTGGATATTATCATCAAGGAAATTCCTTACAAAGCAACATGGCCAGTACGCCATAAGGTTATGTGGCCATCAAAACCATTGGATTATATTCAACTGGATAATGATAAAAATGGTATCCATTACGGGCTTTTTGTAGCAACTAAATTGGTTGCCGTCATCTCCTTATTTATTGAAGAAAATAGCGCGCAATTTAGAAAACTTGCCACTTTAAAAGAAGAGCAACAAAAGGGTTATGGTTCAAAACTTTTATCTTTTATCTTACATAAAACCGAAATGATGCCATTAGATGCTATTTGGTGTAACGCTAGATTGGATAAACTTGGCTTTTATAAAAAATTTGGATTGGAAAAAACAAAAGCAAGTTTTAAGAAAGGTGGTAAGGACTTTATTATCTTAGAAAAACGTTTTAAAAGAACCTAAAGCATGAAATTTTCTACTGAGGCCACCGCACTCTTGCTTATAGATGTTCAAAAAGGCTTAGATGAATGGGATTTTTACGGAGGTAATAGAAATAATTTAGATGCAGAAGTTAATATGGCAACCATCTTAGCTAAATGGCGACAGCTGCGTTTACACTGTTACCATGTTAAACATAGTTCACAAAACCCCTCTTCGCCATTGCACGCATCCAAGGCAGGTTTTGAAATCAAACCGGAAGTAACGCCCTTGGCCCATGAACCCGTTATCACAAAGAATACCAACAGCGCATTTATCAATACTCTTTTAGAAAAAGACTTGAAAACAAAAGGAATTACCAGCGTTGTTATTGTTGGGCTTACCACGAACCACTGTATTTCAACCAGCGTTAGAATGGCCGCCAATCTAGGCTTTATCACCTATGTAATTGCTGATGCCACGGCTACCTTTGACAGTATAGGATGGAATGGAGAAAAATTTGATTCTGAACTAATGCACCAAACTACCTTAGCGAGCTTGAACAAAGAATTTGCAACGATTTTAACTACACAAGAATTACTTTTAATGGTATGACGGAAAAAGAAAAAATGCTTCAGGGGCAGTTATATAATCCTTTGGACAAAGAACTGGTATCTGCAAGAATAAGCTCAAGACTATTACAGCAACAATTAAATTCATGTGATGCCGATAATGGTAAGGAATTGAAACGTTTAGTAAAAGAACTTATCCCCAACCAAGGCAAGAGCTGTTTTCTTCAACCACCATTTTATTGCGATTACGGCACCAATATCTTTTTGGGAAAGCGTGTGTTTTTCAATTTCAATTGCGTTGTTTTAGATGTCACCCCTGTTACGATTGGTGATAGAACAATGTTTGGTCCAAACGTTCAAATTTATACGGCTACCCACCCGTTAGAAGCTACACCCAGAGGTTCTGGCACCGAATTTGGAAAACCTATCACCATTGGTAAAGACGTTTGGATTGGTGGTGGTGCTATTATTTGCCCCGGAGTCCATATTGGAGATAGAACCGTTATTGGCGCTGGAAGCATAGTTACCAAAGATATTCCCAGTGATGTTTTTGCAGCCGGAAACCCATGTAAGGTAATTAAGCACATTGATAATTAATTTTTTACTATTTTTCGGCCATGGATATAAAAAAGATTTTTGGAGCTGTGCTCACCCTCGCCGGTATCGGAGGTTTGATTTACACAGCGATTTTATACGGCAACAACAGTGAAAACACCCGAGTCATGCTCATCTATGGAGTTTTAGGGGCATTGTTTTTCTTTTCAGGAGTAGGGTTAATTAGAAATACTTCAAGAAAAGTTTAGGTTCTAGCGCAAACATTTGTCGTGCAAACGTTTTAATTTTTTTGGTGCTATGTCCAATTTGAAAAGGATTACCAAAAGCAGGTTAGTTAAGTTAACCCTTAGATAAGAGTTTTTGTCATACTTTCTGGCAGATACGGTCAAATCATTGTCTACAATTTTATAAGGCACTTCCGTAGCTTTCATCCTTCGGAAAAACTCAAAATCTTCCATAAGCACTTGGTCTTCGTCAAAACCGTTCATTGCTTCAAACACCTCACGCTCAATAAATAAGCACTGGTCGCCACCACCGGTAAATATGCCATCTTTTTTAGTGAACGTAGCATTGATGTTCAAAAGGAAATTTGACTTATCAAACCGGTACGAAAAAAAGCCCGCTTGACATCCTTCATTTATTGTAGCTTTAATATTTTCAAAAAAACCATTGGGTGGCCTAACATCGGCATGTAAAAAAACCAATATACTCCCTTTAGCGTGCTTGGTGGCCGTATTCATTTGTACTGCCCTACCATCTTCATGACAATGTATGAATTTAGTTGTTTCGTCAATACTTAATGAACTTGAATGGTCGCCATTGGTTTTTGATAAACTTACCAAAACCTCAACATCATAACCTTTAGATAGTAAGGATATCCTTGGTAACAGTGTTTTTAAATTTGCCTCTTCATTATGTGCAGGAACAATTACACTGATCATAGTTACAATTTAAACTACTTACGAAAACTCTGGCTCAAAGGTTTTATATTAAAATGAAAGCAAATCTTACTACGCACGACTGAACCAAAGCAAACCTTTTTACGTAGGTAAAACCAAAGCTAAAAATAAAGAAAAATGAAAAGTAATATTATAGGCCTGTTTTTTCTAATTCTTTTAAGTTGTTGTAAAGTGAAAGAGGCTCCTTTCTCTGAAACAAAGGCAAAAACAACTGACCTTAATGAACTTTCAGAACAGTTCTTACAGCATATACAAGATGGCAAAAACACTTCGGAAATAGAGGGAAAATTGGCCAATATTACCATTAAGGAGCTTCAAAAGACCTTATTTACTGATGAACAAAAGTATGCTTTTTGGATTAATGTTTATAACGCTTACATCTTGGTCATTTTAAAAGAAAATCCTGAATATTATGATGATAGAAGGGACTTCTTTTCTAGGGAGCAGATTAAAATTGCCGGGGAGACCGTTTCGTTTTCAAAAATAGAACATGGTATTATCAGAAAATCACAATGGGCACTGGGCCTAGGGTATTTCAGAAAAATTTTTACAGATAAGTTTGAACGAAAACTTCGGGTAAACAAGCGTGACTATCGCGTTCATTTTGCCCTGAACTGCGGCGCTAAAGACTGTCCGCCAGTCGCCATATACACTCCAGAAAGAATTGCAGAACAATTGAAAAAAGGCACTGAAACCTATTTGCAAAGAACTTCTGAATATGATTCTAGCTCAAAAACCGCCAAGGTTACCGCCTTGTTCAGTTGGTTCAGAGGTGATTTTGGTGGTAAAAACGGGGTCAAAAAAATCTTGAAAGAACACGATATTATTCAGAGCACCAAGGATGTTGAGCTAGAATATAAAAACTATGACTGGACTTTGGACCTAGATAATTTTATTG
>CAYGUO010000195.1:0-5308 GCA_964353095.1 uncultured Flavobacteriaceae bacterium
CTTCTATAGCATGGAATTTCCAATGCCGCATGGCCATGGTTTTTCCTTCTTGCGCATTTTCCAAAACCTTTTTAGGGTCTAATAAAAATGCTCCATTGAAAAACCATATTCCAAAATGATTTTTGAATTTACAGATGGCAAAAACATTTTTCCCCTCAATGGTGTAGGTAGGAAACTGCCATTTATAGGTTTCCGCTACCGCTGTGCGTAAAGCAATATCGCGCAGCAAACCAATGGCCTCTTGATAATGATGGCCTTCATTAAAATAATGTGCTATTTTTTCAGATTTGTCCATATATCGTTCTCAAAAAATGTGATACAAGTTACCATTAGATATAGGGATTCTATTTTCTAACCACTAACCACTAACCACTAACCACTAAAACCGCTCTCCAGTAAGTTCGCAAATTTTTACAATAGTTTCAACTGCCTTCTCCATACTTTGTAAGGGTACATATTCATATTTACCATGAAAATTATGCCCACCGGCGAAGATGTTAGGGCAGGGTAGTCCCATAAAACTTAATTGAGAACCATCAGTGCCACCTCTTATAGGTTTTAGTATGGGCTCAATACCCAGTTGCATCATCGCTTCTTCAGCAATTTCAACAATATGAAAAGCTGGCTCAATCTTTTCTTTCATATTGAAGTACTGATCCGTGATTTCAAAAGTCACCGACTCACGATGTTTCGAGTTTATTTTTTCACAAATGTTTGCAATCAACTCTTTTCGAGCCTGAAAATGCTCCGCATCATGATCTCTGATGATGAGTTCTATTTCAGCATGTTCAATTTCTCCTTTTATATGATGAACATGAAAAAAACCTTCTCGGTCTTCGGTAAGTTCTGGTACTTCTCTTTTGGGTAATAGGCTTAAAAACTCATTTGCAAGACCTATGGCATTGATCATTTTATTTTTGGCATAGCCAGGATGCACACTTTTTCCCTTAAATATAATTTTAGCGGCTGCCGCATTGAAATTCTCATATTCTAACTCTCCTACTTGACTTCCATCCATGGTATAGGCCCATTCCGCGCCAAATTTTTCTACATCAAATTTATGGGCACCTCTTCCAATCTCTTCATCGGGTGTAAAGGCTATTCTAATTTTACCGTGCTTGATTTCCGGATGCTGCACCAAGTACTCCATTGCCGTAATGATTTCTGCAATACCAGCTTTATCATCTGCTCCAAGTAGGGTAGTGCCATCTGTAGTAATCAAGGTTTGCCCTTTGTATTGTAATAAGTCTTCAAAGTAATCTGGTGAAAGTACAATGTTTTTTGTGGTGTTCAGGGTGATATCTTCCCCGTTATAGTTGTCTATGATCTTAGGTCTCACGTTGAAACCGGTAAAATCTGGAGTAGTGTCAAAATGAGAGATGAAGCCAATAGTCGGAACGGCTTTGTCCATATTACTTGGCAGCGTGGCCATAATGTAGGCGTTATCGTCAATTGAAACCTCTTGTAAGCCAATTTGATGCAGTTCTAGAACCAATTTTTTGGCAAGAACCCACTGCTTTTCTGTGCTTGGCGTTGTTTGTGAACGCGGGTCACTTTGCGTGTCAATGGCAACATAGTCTAGAAATCGGGATAGTAGTTTTTCCATCAAAAGTGCTTTTCATCAAAAATAATGTTTATTCAATCGTAAATATTCTAAATCTTTACATTCAAGGTGTACATTGCTCCGTTTTAAAACAATAATAGTGATCAAACAATTACTGTATACCGTTGCCTTTTTAATTGTGGGCAATAGCTATGCACAAGAGATTTGTTTTTTAGGAATTGGTGGAAAAGACGATGCTACCATAAAAGAAGTATTTCAATTGAATGAAAATCAAATAGAAAAACTTGTGAATTGGGGCGCCGAACTAAAGTTTAGAAATGAAGTTTTTGAGATAAAACTTGAAAACCTGCTTAAAAACCATGCTCAAAGTTCACCGGAAGATTTATTGAAGATGTCCTATAAATACAAAGCTTACCTTGATAGTATAGATGCGAATATGAGACTTTTGGATAAACGAATGTTGGGTACTTTTAACAAAGAGCAATACAATCTGTACGTGCAGTTTTGCAATCACTTATCAAGAAGTCCTATTTACACCGCAAGGCCGGTTAACGAATAATTCATCTTTTTTGTGAAGAACACTTTAGAGTTTCTATTTTTGCAGCAAATTATCATTCATGTATAAATTTGTTATCCGCCCCATACTTTTTTTACTTGATGCGGAAACTGCCCACCATTTTTCTTTTGCCATGATTCGATTCTTGTCAAGTATCGGATGCACCAAACTTTTTAGAAATCTTTTTGTGCTTGAAGATGAGCGTCTGGAACGCGAAGTTTTCGGAATACGATTTAAAAACCCGGTTGGTTTGGCTGCGGGTTTTGATAAAGACGCCAAATTGTTCAATGAGTTTTCTGACTTCGGATTTGGATTTGTAGAGATAGGTACGCTAACACCAAAGCCCCAAATGGGCAATCCAAAGAAAAGGTTATTTAGGTTAGTAGATGATGGTGGTATCATTAACAGAATGGGTTTTAACAATAGCGGTGTTTTTGATGCGGTGGAGCGTTTAAAAAAGAAACATCGAGTTTTAGTAGGGGGTAATATTGGAAAAAATAAAGTCACACCAAATGAAGAGGCCGTTAAAGATTATTTAATCTGCTTTGATGCGCTTTTCACCCATGTTGATTATTTTGTGGTTAATGTAAGCTCACCCAACACTCCGGGTTTAAGGGAATTACAAGATAAAAAACCTTTGACCCATATTTTGACGAAACTTAAGCGAGCTAACGCTAAAAACGCTTTGAAATTTGAGGTAAAGGAAAAACCAATACTACTTAAAATTGCACCAGACCTGACCAATGAACAATTGCTAGATATTATTGATATTGTCGATACCACAAAAATTGATGGTATTATCGCAACCAATACTACCATTGTGCGAGAAGGATTAAAGTCGCATTTGACCCTTGTAGAAGAAAAAGGAGGTTTAAGTGGAAAACCTTTGACCAGCAGAAGTACCGAGGTAATTAGATTCTTATCAGATAAAAGTAATAAGGCTTTCCCTATTATAGGTGTTGGCGGAATCCATACGGCAGAGGATGCTGTTGAAAAACTTGAAGCAGGTGCCGCCTTGATCCAATTATATACTGGTTTTGTATACGAAGGTCCACGTTTGCTAAAACAAATCAATAAAGCTATCTTAGAAAAGGCTTTATAAACCTTTTTTAGATGAAACCAATTACCTCGCTCCTTTGTTTTTTGTATGCTGTTGTGGTTACCGCCCAGTTAGAAAACATACCGAAAACAGAATTTACAAAAATGTACCTGCCCGTTTGGCTCGAAGCTAAAAACCACTGTTTGGAAATAGCTGAAGCAATGCCAGAAAACCTTTATCAATATCAACCTACCGTGGAGAGTAAAACATTTGCTGAACAAATGGTTCATATTGGCTATACTATTGAACTATTGACCAAAAGGTATGTGGAAGGATTGGAGGTAAAGCCAAATACTCCGGATGCCACTAAAATGAGTAAAGCAGAAATTTTGGAGCTGTTAGAAAGAGGATTCGATTACACTACTAATGTCATCAACACCATCAATCAACAAAAGCTGGACGAAACTTGTGTAATGTACCATAGTGGTAACACGGTCAGCAGGGCATTTGCATTTTTCTATGTACAAGACCACATGGCCAATCATAGGTCTAAATCAAACTTATATTTGAGAATGAACAACATTGCTCCTCCTAAATATACTTGGTAATTTATCTTGACCAATAATCAACAACGGCAACATCTTCAATATATGGTGAAGCAACTTCAACAAATGCCTTATGGTCAGGATGAGGTAGGTAAATAGCTCTATCTGCTTCTGATTTAAACGTGACAAAAAAGCAGTGCGTAAGACCTTTGTTCAAACCTTCTGGACTATTGTTCACTCCCCATTCATAATCATGAATCTCCTTAATCTTAGAGGGTAAGGCGTTAAAGGTATCTTCTATCTCTTTAAGTTTTTCGGCGGGAGTGTCCTCTTTAAATTTAAAAAGAACCACATGGCGCAAAAGGCTATCAGCTTGCAGTGTGTTGTTGTTTTTTGAAATTTTAACCGATTTTGTAGTATCTAATGGGGTGAATGCTAATGATAGTATTGTGGTTAAGCCTAAAAACAAAATAGCAAAGTGATATTTTTTCATCATCTGGTTTTGAATTAATTTTTCTGGAAGATACAACTTCGATAATAGTATTTTGTATTTTGAAGTTTTTAATCAACTAGTCTTGAATTACGAAATTCTCTTTGCTTTTATGCTGGCCACAGCGGCTTTGGCCATCTCACCAGGACCTGACAATATTTTTGTGATGACCCAAAGCATGGTCAATGGTAAAAAGTACGGACTTGCCACGGTAGCTGGTCTAATGACCGGTTGTTTAATTCACACCACTTTATTGGCCTTTGGTGTATCTGCGATTATAAAACAAAACGAATCGCTTTTTACCGTAATAAAATTTTTTGGGGCTATTTATCTTGTGTATTTGGCATATCAAGTATTTCGAAGCGATTCTGATATTACAATTTCCAATACTGCCACATCAAAAAAGAGTTTGGCCAGTTTGTTTAAAAAAGGATTCTTCATGAATGTCCTAAACCCTAAAGTGACCATATTCTTTTTGGCATTTTTTCCAGGATTTCTTTTCAGTAAAAGTTTAAGCGCAGTTACACAGTTTTATACCCTAGGCTTCCTTTTTATTTTTGTGTCATCACTTGTTTTTGGAGCTGTCGCCTTACTTGCTGGAGGTATTGCAAAGTATATTCAAAAAACCAGTAAAGCAGGTGTTTTTTTAAAATGGATGCAAATTGTTGTTTTTGTGGGTATTGCCGTGTATCTATTGTTATCAGATAATTAGTGCTAATTTTACATTATGTCTGAAAACAAGGTCAAGGTAATTGAATGCCCAAGGGATGCCATGCAAGGTATCAAGACATTTATACCAACAGCACAAAAAATAAAATATATTCAGGCTTTATTAGCATGTGGTTTTGATACTATCGACTTTGGTAGTTTCGTATCGCCTAAGGCCATACCTCAAATGGTAGATACTGCAGCGGTTTTAGAACAGTTGGATTTATCAAAGACTACTAGTAAACTTTTGGCGATTGTTGCGAACACAAGAGGTGCCAAGAATGCCTGTGAGCATGAACCAATTGATTATTTGGGCTATCCTTTCTCCATTTCCGAAAATTTTCAGATGCGGAATACGCATAAGACGATTGCGGAATCTGTGATTACATTGCAAGAAATTTTAGAG
>CAYGUO010000196.1:0-5230 GCA_964353095.1 uncultured Flavobacteriaceae bacterium
ACTGTAGACTGCCCGCTGATAATGACAGTTTGAGTAGCAAACCCAATATAGGAAATCTGTAATACATCACCATTGGAAACTTGAATGGAATAGTTACCATCAAAATCAGTTTGCGTACCTGTTGTTGTATTTAAAACAATAATATTCGCCCCTGGTATTGGAGCGCTATCAGCATCTGTTACGGTTCCAGAAACGGTATACGTATCCTGGGCAAATAATTGGATATTAACTAGTAACACCACAATTAATAATAGTTTCGTTTTTAAGTTCATTTGTTATTCAGTTAATTTCAAAAGTTTTTTTGTTGCCTTCCCATTAATAGAAATGCTCCTAATTTAGTTTAGTCAACCACATATATTTCAACAAATTTTTACAAGGAATTTCATTACTTTTGAATTCTTCAAATTTGCATTAAATGTGTATTTGTCGAATTTTACTTCCCTCCAAAGAAGTAATATTGTAAAAGGATAGGTGTGCACCTGTCCTTTTTTTAATTTTTCACTTTTATCATACGATGTGCTTTAGTTATGTGTTTTCTGGTCAACCAAATTGGTTTACCAGTTTGGATTACCAAATATATGTTATGTAACAGTTAAAAAAAAATGATTTTTTCATTTAAATGTTAAAATATTAGGATTTCAATCCCTTTGTTTAATAAATATTAACGATACGTAAACAAAATTACGCTATTTAGAATTATACTTCACGAAGTCTTCCCTAATGGCACTAAACACTTCTAGTAAGTTTACTTCATTTTACAAATTGGACATTAAGAATATGAATTAAAAAGCGAATGTTATCCACCTATAGGATTTTTGATTATTCACAAATTGAAAAAGTATACTTTAGTTCTCTTCGCTATTTATTCAAGACTTTTTATCTCCAAAATAAGATACACCACCACCACTTAAGAAGTCCTCTCTTACAGGGCTAAAGGTGTCAATTAGCATGCCCTCTTCCAAACAAATTGCACTATGTAATAAATTAGGTTCAATATAAACTCCATCTCCTGCTTCTACTATTTTCTTTTCTCCATCGATTTCAAATTCGAATTTGCCGGAAACACAAAAAGTAGCTTGTGTATGAAAATGTTGATGTGGAGACCCTAATGCACCTTCTTCGAATTTAACTTTTACCATCATGATTTGATTATCATAACCTAAAAATTTTCTTGACACTCCACCACCAAGTTCTTCCCATTCCAATTCTTTTGTGCTAATGTATTTTTCGCTAAATCGTTTCATTTTTTTATGCTTTTAATATTTTTTACTGTTTTTTAATGGAAATCAATTGTCTTTATTTTATGGAACCAAAATAATAAAGGCCCTGCCATTGGTACTCTTTATTGTTAATTGTTAATTTATGTTTAGTGTCAGTTGCTGCATCTAAGTTTGACAAAATCAACATGTTTACTTTTCCGTTTAAATCCTCAATCGTTAGTGCTGTAAAGTTTTCATCATCATGAACAAGCTGCACATTTGCAATATTACTTTTTGAATTAACGGCAGATTCCGTAACTGGACTGTAGCTGCCGTGTGATTCAACTACTGAGATAAAAGTAGTATTACTTGTGTCTTTTCTTCGCTGTATCAAACCAGCATCACGTCTTAGGTTGAAATCAGGGTCGTTAGCTCCAATTCTTACAAATAGTAATTCGTCATTTACCGAAGTAGTTGTTGTTAAGGTGTAGAATTTTCCATTTTGCATCCAGCTCAACTTTGTGTTTTCACCGTTTGACTTTCCTTGGCCTTCTTTCCAAAGGTGCTGGTATCCATTTTTATTTCCTAAAGTCTCCAATACTTTAGGAGCCTCATATTCGAAATTGGTTTGTATTACTTGTCCCATAAAATATGATGGTAAATCATATTGATTTTCGCTTTCGGATGTCACTTTTAGCATATCTAGTATAAAAGGCTTTTCAAACCCTTCTTCTTTTATAATAGCCATCGTCCGATGCATTTCCGTTCCGGGGTAGGCATTCTTTTCTTTGGCACTTACCACCTGTATATTGGGATTAGTTGCATCAAATAAATACAATTCTGAGTGATGTTTGCTCCCTGTCTCATACTTTCCCTCAAAGTGAGAGGTTTCATTTTGAACTAATGTATTATGAGCTACGGTTTGCTTGGCCCAAGTTTTATTCTCCTTTAAATAATTACCGCCGCCTTTTTGCTCAATATTTACAAAACGTGCTAAGCCATAATCTTGAAGCACTTCATCACCTTTGTCATGAAGTGAATATGAAAGTTTGTCATAATGACCATGACTTGACCCTTGTGCTGCATATTTAAAAACCAATTCTAAATCTTCACTTCTTAAAATACCAACCCCACCTTGTTTACCTTCTGGCCCATCTGATAAATTAATAGATTTTTTCTCAAATGGTTTTGCTAGCTTATTTTTTACCCCAAGTGCAACGGCCAAGCCAGAATCATCCAACAACACTTCATTTTGTTCCGCTGCAATGGCCAATAGACCTGGGTTTTGATTTCCAAAGTGATACGAAATATCTACTGCTGTCACCAATGCACTATTATAGTAAGACATTCCTTTTTGACCATCGTTAAGTGCAAAAAACTCACCATCTGCATCGGTTAAATTTAAAAGGGCATTAATCGATTTTAAAAGTACCCCATCTTTATATTCAAAAATCTTTAATTCTGGCCGTACGTTGTGCAAGCCTTCAGCAAAAATTAAAAAAGGATACATTGCATAACGCTGGTAATAGGGGCCTTCATTGTAATAGCCATCTGGTGAAAAAGGCTGCTCTATATTTGCTAAAAAACCTGCTTTTCCGTCCTTATTCAAAAACCCACCATCATCATCTTTTTCTTTAGTATCTAATTTTAAATCTTTAATGCCATGTAACGCTCGATCAATTAATTCTTGATCATTCATTACCAAACCAATCATACCAACAGCTACATTGCCCCAAGTACTATGATTGTGGACTCTTTGGTAAAATTGTGGACTGTCTATTGAAATATGATCTGCAAAGGGTCTAAATAAATTTGTTTCTAATTTCTCACGTTCTGCTTTTGAAAGAAAATTATAAACACAATCATAAGCTTGGCTTACATACACCAACCAATTTGAATCATTTAAGCATTGCCAAAAAAGCTTACCTCTAGCATAAGAACGGGTTTTAGGGTGAAGTGGTAAGGTCTTATACATTGCTTCATATTGAAGCAACATATCACGAACGTATATCGCATATTTTTCATCGTCAAGAATTTGATATAAAACTCCTGCTTTTTGCAAAAATAGCATATTACTCTTATGACGTACATGGGTATATCCACCTGAATAATCTTTTGGAATTGGAGTATCAATGCCTTGTGCAATTTCAGCGTCTACTTCTTTCCTCATTTTTTCTAAAGAAGTATCAAAAAGGGGTACATTACCCAATTCAGCTCTAATTTTTTCAACACCTGCTTTTGTAAGAATTAGACTTGGATGTTCTTGTGCATGAAGCACAGCAGTAAAAGCGACCAAAACCAAACAACTAAACCATATAACGCTTTTATTGATTTTCTTCTTTTTCATATCTGTAAAAGGTGTGTACATTCTTTTAAATCAAAATCATCATAACTACATATTATAGACACCACCATTAATATCCAGGGTGGCACCCGTAATAAAACCGTCATATTCAGAGGCTAAATATAAAACTGCTCGCGCAACGTCCGCAGCGTTACCTGCTCGTTGAATAGGAATTCCGGCTGTTGTTTTATCTGCAGATTCTTTTGTGGTATGCGTGTTGTGAAATGAAGTGCCAAGTATGAGTCCGGGGGCAACGGCATTAACCCTAATGCCTTGTGGCCCTAATTCGGCGGAGAGTGCTCTTGTAAAAGTAAGTATAGCACCTTTACTTGTGGAATACGCTAGGGAACCTGGGTGACCACCTTTACGACCAGCGAGTGATGCTAAATTTACAATACTGCTGTTGTCATTTTTTGCCAAATATGGCGCTGCAGCTCGTGTCACAAATAACATAGACGTCATGTTAATGTCCATTACTTTGTGCCAAAACTCAGCCTCCATTTCATTAAGCATTTTACGAGCAACAAGTGAGCCGGCATTGTTTATCAATATATCTAAACCGCCAAATGCTGCTATTGTTTTTTCAACCATTGCTTTTGCATCGGCTTCTTTTGTTAGGTCACCCGATATAGCCATCGCTTTTTGTCCTTTGCGTCCTGCGTTTTCAACTAGTTGGTTTGCAGTTTCTGCACTAGAAAAATAATGAATGGCAACGTTGGCGCCACGATCAATAAAGTGTTGGGTTATTGATTCTCCAATTCCTTGGGCACCAGCAGTTATTAAAACATTCTTACCTGTTAATTTTGTATTGCCATTCATGCTGTTTTCGAATTAATCGTTTTTGGTGAAATATCCTTCATTAGACACTGCGGTATCGCTTACAGATATACTTCCGGTTTTAAACCACACTTCGGCATAATTACCATCTGCATATTGCTTTTTAATGTCACCTCCGTGTGTTTCCGCACCAGAACACCAATTTCTATTTATTTCAGGGGATTTTCCGTTGGTCTGATTGTAGGTGCCTAGCTTAAAAAAACACCCTTCACCCGCATAAGCAGCTAAACGTTCTACTCCATCTTGACCAATGGGAACAAACAATTTTTGCGTTTGCTCTGGGATATCTTCAGAAGCTGTGTATTCTGATTCAATTAGATTTTTTGTGAAGGTCTTGGTTTCATGACCATTACTAGCGAATGTTAAGCTCATTATACCATCTTTAACCTTAATTTCATAACTGAACTCTTCCCCTAAAGCAATGCCGCCTTTAGGCTCTTCCGGATACGTATCTTCTTTACTGCCAACCACAGAAAAGTCGTCTCCCCAAACAGCTGTGGAATAATCCCATCTTCCTGAGTTGTCATCACCTTTCGTATTGATTTCATAATGCCAGAAAACCGACCCTTTTGTATGGCCTGGAAACTTTTTATAAAATATTTTAAGGGGTTCATTTTCATGTCCGTCCGCACTATGAATTTGCCCTACTACCACGGAGTATGAAGCTGCTACACGAGCATCACCAGTTGCAGAAACATTCGTAACCTTAAGCGTCGCAGATAATTTATCATTTGCAGTTTTTGGAAACCATTTTTTTGTCTGGGCCAGTTCCGTTCTTGTGTTGTTTGAAGTGCCATGGGTGTCTCCACCATTTGGCGCTTTAAAAACTACCCAATTAGTATTCCCATCT
>CAYGUO010000197.1:0-5214 GCA_964353095.1 uncultured Flavobacteriaceae bacterium
ACCTATGACCGTCTGCTTAGAAGGCAGATGCTCTATCCAGCTGAGCTACGCGACCTTTTGTTATAAATATTATTTTCCTGCTTTTAAGACAAATGCTCTATATATAAAAGTTAAGCCATCTTTTTGCGGGTGCAAATATAGCAATGTATTTTTGAGTTTTAAAACTATTGGATTTATTATTTCAATAATATTTTGAAATAATAATAGTAGGCAAACGAATGTTTAATAGCGGAAGAAATTGCTAATTTGAGTAGGCAATTTCAGCCCAGATAGATTTACTGCCAGGGGCTTCACATAATTTATTTACCCTTACAGTTTTACCTTTATAAATAACATCAATTCTTTTGGAATTACTAGCTCCACAATCATTTATCCCTATAGCACCGTTTCGAACAGCTTTATCAGTCTTAAACCGAACAAAACTTCCTTCCAAGGCAATTTCAGGTGCCAAATTATATAATTTATTACCACTAGTTTCTTGATATTGAACGTAACCAACATTGCCAAGAAGATTATTTACTGCTTTAACAAGATCTTCTTTATGAATAGAGTCATTGGGATTCTGTTGTGCATAATTTGAATAGGCCTTTAAGGTATTGATACTTTTAACCTGTTGCCATATATCTGCATCTGAAGCTCTAATTATAGAATCCAATTTTTCTTGAGTAGCCTCTTCACTTAAAATAAGTTTGTCTTTAGCATCATTGGCAATAATTAGTAGTGAATCATTTTTATCAGCTAAAACAACTGCTTTGTTTCTTTCCGTATTTGCACTAAAAGCAAAATATCCTGCTACTGCCACCAGTCCAAAGACAAAAACCCATAAAAAATTATTAATTGTGCGGCTGCGTTTTGTTGCCTTATCTATTTCGGCAATTCTTTCTTGTATTTTACTCATGGTTTAGGTGCTTGTTGTTTGGTTATCTAATGTAACGCTCAAATTCATGTTCCAATGATAAAATATCCTTTTTAGTGAATTCAGATAATCCCTTTTCCCACTCACTTACTTTATCTTCAAAATCATAGATTCCTTCCATCTGTTTTTTTAAAGATTTGGTTTGATTTAAAGAAGCAAAGGTAAATGATGTTGGGACTCCCATTATTGGTGCAGCAAACTCTAATCTTTCTTTAAGCCCTGAAATGGCATCAAAAACGGTAGCATCTAAATATGATACGACAATTAAAGCAACTACAATTAGAATACCAAGGCCTATTTTTAAATATGAATTGCGAATTCGGCCTTTGATTTTAATCCTATGTAAATTAAAACCAGCCTTAAGATCTTCTAGCAAATCCGCATGACTTTCAGCACTAGGGGTACTCATTGGTTTGATTATTAGGTTATTTGGTAGGCTTAAGTTACTAAATATTTTTTACTACTGAATTATCTGAGTAACTCGTTATTCAAAAAACGAATAAAAGGGTCCTTCTTGTTATCATCGTACAGAATGGAATAAACCTTAAAAGCATCATTATATAGTTTCATTTTTGTGCGGATTCCAGCTTTTTCTGCGGCCAACCTGTATTGTTTTTTTGATTCCTCTAAGTGGTTCAGGTAAATGTTAGCCTCTCCCATTGTTCCATACCGATCAGGACTTGGGTAATAGTACTTCTCAGCTGTTTCCAAAGCTAGTCGGGCATAAGTTCGTATTTCTTTTTCACTCATATCAAGCATTAAATACAAAAACGCAAGATTTATTGCATTTAAATAAATTTGTTCTTCATCCTCTTCCCTTTTTGCAATCTCTAAGGCCTGCTTATGGGTTTCTAAAGCTTGAATACCGAAATCTTCCTCCTCAGTTGAAAGAAATTTATTTTTATATAAATCCCCTAGCACATTCAATAAGTCAGCATCGTTCTTTGTTTTCTTGTGATGAATTAGCATGGTAATCGCATCATCCGTTCTACCTACCGCTTCCAATGCGTTTAATAGCTTTATTAAACTACGTTCGCTAAGCTTATCCACCTTAGGTTCCAATTCTTGAATAGTAGCTTCAAATGATTCTATATTCTTGACAAACCTACTTAAAACAACATTTTCTGACATTTGAAACTTTGCAAAAGGTCTCTGTTCAATAGGCTTTCCTGTGTTTTCATCAATACAGCTACTTGCCCTTTTAGGCACTTCATCAAAAATGTATTCAACCACGTCAGTAATGGTTACGCTTGGTTCGGTAAATGGATGTTTATGCTTACCAGCTATTACTTCTAACAAGCACTCTGTGAAAAGACTGTTCTCAGCATGTGGTAAGCGCCAAGACTTTTGATTATCTTGACAAGAAGAGATGACCCACATGCCCCCCTTATCATTTAATTTTTGAGCTAAGCCCTGCATATTTATTAGACCTTCTTGTGTCATTCCCTCAGCATGACAGCAATCTAAAAGAAAAACAATTTTACTAGACTTTAATTCATTGATTTTTTTTGTAAGTTCTTCAGCTTTTACCCAAGTAGTAGCGTAATTCTCAGCGGTCATTCCATAAGGTTGAAGAAAAAACTTATGCTGACTCATATATTTTCCTCCGTGACCTGAATAATAGATTAAAACGGATGAGTCTTCATTTGTTTTCTTTATTAGTTCTTCAAAAGAACCCAGTATTCCTTCTCTAGTAGCTTCTTTATCTGTAATTAGGATAACGTTATCCTTTTCATAACCAGCAAGTTTAGGATTTACTAAAGTTTCATAAAGTCTGGTGGCATCTTTTATGGTGTAGGGTAAATCATCTCCTACTCCAATTAGCAATGCATACATATTAGATTTAGTAGCCATTGGGTTCCATTTTAAATTAATCCCAAAAATTTAAAATTTTCTGAAAATCTTGCAAATCTTTTAATGATTGTAGTTGAATGTCATTATGATAACCCTCAGTAGTATACCATTTACCATCCGCAACTGCCTTATATAAATATTGAATCGCTTTTTCCTTCTCTCCTGTGGCGGCATAATACTGAGCGTATGTATAGTCAATATGACCGTAATTGTATAAATCTCTATGACTATTGAGTTCAGTCAGCGTTCTTAAAAGCTCCTTTTTATTATCGAGCAAGTGATAAGCAGTAGCTAAAGTGCCCAGATAACTATATAGTCCATTATTAGGTTTAGTATTGGCATATTTTTCTAAATACTTCACAGCATTCTTATAATCCTCTAAGTAAAAGAAAGCGTCGCCTAAAACTTTGCTTTGCCCTGGTGATAGCCTCTTCTTATTTTTTAATGTTTTAACTACATTTTGAAAATGTATTATTGCTTTATCAGGAGTGGATTGCAATATATAAAGTTTTCCTGCTAACATAGAAAGGCTTCGCCAATCAGCCTCCTTCATTAATAATTTAGTATTTGACAATAGCTCATTAACCTTACTATCGTCAATATCTGACCTAATATAGGCCATTAATAAAACTCGTTTTAAAAGCTTGTTATCCTTTGTTTTTATAAATGGGCTTAATAAATCTATAGTTGCTTGGTAATTACCTAATTCTATTTCTGAAAGTCCCTTGATATAGTATCTAAACTCACACTGAGTACAATCCTTTAAATCAATACCACTAATACTAATTCTAGAAAATATATTAGCCACATCTTCGGGTCTGTTGACAAATTGTAGGGCAACAGTCATTATACTCGAATTGGTCTCCAAATCATCAGGATACGTTTCGTATTCATTTCTCAAATATTCATAAGTACCTTTGTTATCGCCCTCTAAAAGCGCTTCATACATTTTTAAAAGGTTTACTTGTCGCTTATTATTACTTGGATGTTTGAGTAGCAATTGTAATAGACTATCTGCTTTTGCATAACTCCCGTTATTGTAGAAATGTGCAATACGTTGCACTTTTGGTTCAAAATAGGTATCGTCTGCAGTAATTGCTGCATTTATCAGTTTTATGTACTCCTCATCATTCCCATACACAGCTTTGGCATTTAACAAATGTTGGTATGCTTCAAAATTAGGAGGGGTCTCTTGCAGATTCTCTAAGGGTTTTTCTTCTACCACAAAATACCCAAGGATACGCTGTTTTAAAGCCTCAATACAATCTAAAGGTGATTCAGGATTACAATGAACAGGATTAAATGATATAAAGGTTTTATTTAGTTTGTCGTCAGTTATAGATGATTGAAAAATCAACTTGCTATTATTTAAATAAAAATTACCCGTTATCACCTTTGACGGCTTTAAGTATTCGCTAAGTACCTTTATCTCAGGTGAGGGCAACATGGATGCTTTTAACACATTGGAGTAATCTTCAATAATTTTCGGTGATATAACCTGAGCAACTTTATTTTGAGTAATCCCATGCATAATCCAATCTACAGCCATCTTACCAACAACATCGTATTTTTCATTACCTGTGTTATTATCAAATTTTACGATAGCAATTTTATCACCCATTGGTTCACTAGAAAGTGCAGGTGCTATGGCGGTCGATGTTTTTAAAAAATTCGTACGAACTATAAAAATGACCGCTACTAGAGAAAATAAGCTTAAAAATCCTGTGGATACAAAATACATTTTTCGAAAACGATGGTAATCAGGATGTTTTGCTTCTGTATCGATTTTTGGAGGATCTATTTCGATTCCTTTTTTAGAGGATGGTGCTACGGACTCCTTAAAATCTTTATTTTCTATTTTTTTGGATTTAATACCAAATTGCCATAGAAAGAAAATATAACATGGAAAACCGATAATTAAAATCAGTAGTAAAACGGTCAAAGAAGATTTTGGAAGATTTAAAGGCTCAGCAAGTAATGAAACTACTTGAAGTAAAACCCAACTTGAAACAACATAAATAGAAAGATTCTTGAATACATCCTTCTCACGGCATTCAATTAAGAACTCATTAAACTTCATTAGAACACATTGAAAAACCCTAATTATTTAATAATTAACGGCTTGAATTTGGATTAAGTCGTTATTTTCACTAATATAGAACATAAACAATTAAAAACCGCAAACATGCCAACTAAAGACACTAATAGCAATGCTTCATCAAAACCAGGGGTAAACATTGATCCGAAAACGGCATCTTCAAAACCAGGGGTAAACATTGATCCGAAAACGGCATCTTCAAAGCCAGGTGTAAACATTGACCCCAAGGGATAAAGCCTTGGAAGTATAAAATAAAAAAGCCGAATACAAGTTTTGTATTCGGCTTTTTTTGTCGGGGTGGCAGGATTACAACCATAATCCATAACTATTTATATATCAATTGATT
>CAYGUO010000198.1:0-1697 GCA_964353095.1 uncultured Flavobacteriaceae bacterium
AACTTGAAGTGGGATTTAAAATTTTTCAAATTTTACTATTTAAAATTTGGCTTTATATCTGTCATATACTTATTTAACTCTTGTTTTACCCTTGGGAATAAAAACAGTAAACCAATCATGTTAGGAAACACTAAAGCCAATATCATAGCGTCTGAGAACTTAATCACGGCATCTAACGTTGCAGCAGCTCCAATTACTACAAAAAGTAAAAATAAAATTTTATAAACCGTATCTGCAGTCTTACCTCTTCCAAATAGATACTTCCAAGATTGAAGACCGTAGTAAGACCAAGAAATCATCGTGGAAAAAGCAAACATGATAATCGCAATTGTCAATACATACCTAAACCCTGGAATAACAGAATCGTAAGCCATCGAGGTCAAATCAACACCACCAACATAAGTTTGAGAATCATTAAGCAAAACGGTACTTCCTACTGCGTTACCATAATCAAATGCACCCGTGTCCATATTAAAGAATATGATTACTAAAGCAGTCATTGTACAGATTACTACAGTATCAATAAATGGCTCTAATAATGCGACAACCCCTTCACTTGCAGGATACTTTGTTTTTACTGCCGAGTGAGCAATAGCAGCGGAACCCGCCCCTGCTTCGTTAGAAAATGCTGCACGTTGAAAACCAACTATGATTACTCCAACAATTCCTCCTAATCCTGCCTCAGGTGTGAAAGCTCCTGAAAATATCATTCCGAAAGCATCGCCCACATATTTTATATTGGCAATGATTATAACTAACGATGCTAGCACATAAATACCAGCCATAAAGGGTACAATTTTCTCCGTAACGCTTGCTATTTTTTTAATTCCACCTATGATAACGATTCCTACTAAAATCGCCATAATAACACCAATTATAACTCCTGTGGCACCACCTTCTAAATTAAACATTGAAGTCAACTGAACCGCTGCTTGGTTTGATTGAAAAGCATTACCACCACCAAAGGAGGCACCAACACAAAGTATAGCAAAAATAGCCCCTAGGACTTTGCCTAAACGTATTAAACCTCTTTCTTTTAAACCTCTTGATAAATAATACATTGGGCCGCCATAAACTGTTCCATCAACACCAACATCTCTATATTTAACTCCAAGGGTACATTCTACAAACTTGGTTGACATCCCTATCAACCCACAAACAATCATCCACAACGTAGCCCCTGGACCGCCTAAGGCAATTGCCACTGCCACCCCTGCAATATTCCCAAGACCTACTGTACCAGAAACCGCGGTAGCCAATGCTTGAAAATGACTTACTTCTCCTTCTTTACTCTCGTCTCCAATCGTATCGACTAAATCACCATCAACAATATTTAAATCTGATTTCTCAACACCATGATGGTCCAATTCGTCATACTTACCCCGAACAGTATTAATTGCTAATCCAAATTTAGAAATACCAGGAACTTTAAAGTATATCGTAAAAAACGTAGCACCCAAGACAAGAAGAATCAAAATAATAGGTATATCATAACCAGCAATAGGAACTGGTGTTAAGACCGTATTTTCCCACCAAGTAGCAAATGGCATAAAAGCATCATTTACTTTTTCATCTAAACCTTTTTCAGCTGCTTCTTGAGAAAAACCTACTAATGGCAAGAGCAATGCAATAATCGATAGAAGTCTGTACTTCATAATACGTTATTTGGTTTTGTTAGTTTGTTGTTAAGTTGACAA
>CAYGUO010000198.1:1707-5189 GCA_964353095.1 uncultured Flavobacteriaceae bacterium
TCATCTTATCAATCTGTTCTGGCCGCCCTATAACGATATTTTTTCCTTTTGATTCCAATTGTAAATCTGCCTCCGGATTGATGATGTAGCGACCACTTGGGGTAATATATCCTATAATTGTGCAGCCAGTCTTTCTTCTAAGATCTAAATCTTTAATAGACTTACAATCAAGTTGTCCTTTAAAATCTTCAATCTCAACCTCTTCCAAATTTGTAGTATGTTCGCCTTCTAAAGATAGTTTATCCATAAAGGTTATTAAATCGGGCATTACCACCAAAGAGGCCATGTGGTCGCCTCCTATTTTATCTGGCATAATGACTTTATCAGCACCGGCAAATTGTAATTTTTTTACAGATGTGCCTTGTGAAGCCCTACTTATAATAAATAATTTCTCATTTAATTGACGAGCAGAAAGCACTACAAAAAGATTGATGGCATCGTCTGGTAATGCGGTTACCAAATATTGCGCATTTTTGATACCTGCCTCCAATAAGACCTCATCTTCATTTACGTCCCCTTCAACAAAAAGCACTTCATCTTCATGGGATTCAATTATTTCTTTATCTTTTTCGATGACAACGAATGGCTTATTATACGCTTTTAACTTTGCTGCGGCTTGCTGGCCATTTCTTCCGTAACCGCAAACCACTACATGATTTGTCAACCCTTTGATTTTGTTTTTCACTCTCTTTTTCTTTAGAAGCTGCAGCGAATTTCTACTCAAAATATATTCTGATATTACTGAAATAGCAAAACCAAAAATAAAAACACTGCTTACAATTAAAAATACGGTAAAAATCTGTGCGGTGGCATCTAACGGACGAACTTCAGCAAAACCGACCGTTGTAATGGTAATGATAGTCATGTAAATTGACTCTACCCAAGAAAAATTGGCTATAAAGCGATACCCAAACACCCCTACTAAAAACACTAGGAGCATGAGTAATACAGCAATTACAATTTTTGAACGAAATAGTTTATACATACCTACAAGTCAAATACCGAAGTTCGTTTTGTGTAAACCAAATCTTTAATTTTCAACCAAAAGGCCATAAAGAGATATAATGCAAAGCCAAATCCTAGGGTTGCAAAGGTGAGGTAAATAAAAGTCGTTCTTACTACCCTGGCTCTAATCCCCCATCGTTCTGCTATTCTCCTACAGACCTCAAAACCTCTTTTCTGAAAATAATATAAGATGTTGTAAATCCATCGCATAATCAAAATTAGCCATTTCGATTTAAAAGACTTGCACCAACCGCGCATTTAAGACATTGATTTTTACTACAATACTCATTGTAAAGTTGAATTTTTGCCTGACTTTCAAGTGCATTGGCCGTTTTTGGGCCTATTTGGCCAAACCTTGACAGTATCGAATTCTTCTCTGATTTTAATGCTGTCATCAGACCAATTAATTCATCATTGATTTGTTTCCCGTGTTTTTTGGCATAACAAAACTTGATGGGTATTATGGTATTAATCATTAGCAAGTCAATAAAATCTTTTGATAAGGCCTTTGTACTTGGTTTAGATTCTTTGCCGAAAGTAAAGTGGTTTATCCAATATGGGCTTGCTGTAACTTTAAAAATGGATTGTACCTTAGTCATGGAATCGGCTTCAATCAATGTACTAAACAAATTATGGCATGACGCATATAAATTGGCCAACTGTGATAAACGAATGGTTGGAAAATTGGGAGGCCTTAACCCGAAAAATTCTGGTCTTTGTACTTGATTTTGTACAAGTTCAAACTTCTTGACCTGAAAAGCAAATTCTTTTTGCAACTGTGACAAATATCCATCTACAGGCTCGTTAGTAGTTAATAGCCCAGCCATTCCCAGCAAAACACTTTCTAAGGTTTGTACATTGTTTTGAAGTTTTCGTATGATACTAAAATCAAGGGAAGCTGCAAGTGATAAAAATGAAGTTCCATTCACCTTTAATCCAAAATTTTTGAGCAGTAAAGTGAAAAGCACTTTTTCCCAATCGTTATTTGATTCGTCAAGTAACTTAAAAATCAAACTAGATTTTTGTTCTAATCGCTCAAAATATAACCTGTGCAACCAATTATCCATTAAAAAGGAATCTACGGTACTAAAATCCTTTTCGCAGTTAATGAATGTTTTGTTAGGGTTTTGAAGAAGCTTCTTATAGTCATGCAACACCTTTTGGCTCAAATAGTCCTTTAGCTCCAAAGTTGGTATTTGAGATTTATCTTTTCTAAAAACAGCAACGTCATCATCCCAAACAACGTGAAGAATAACGTTGTCGTAAGCACCATCTGTTTCGTGTCCGTGCACATACCAGTCAGAGGCTTTTAAATGCATTTCTACATTGCCGGCCCATAACTGCTTACCAATTTTCACCTTTGCGTTAAAAAAATCAGGGCCAGCGTGTTGATTGTGAAAACCAGAGTTAACAACCGTGATTTTTTTACCTAAAGTGGTGCTTAAATCTTTTGTAGCAAGTTTGTTTGTTTTCCAAACAAAATGAAGCAAATCTTCTCGCATGGGATAGCTTGTTGCCTAGAACTATTTATTGCGCTATCTCTCCATCCCAATTCATAAAGCCACCCTCAAGATTATAGGCATTTTCAATTCCGATACTATTAAGAATAGCGCAGGCTTGACCACTTCTATTGCCCGAACGGCAATACACATAATAGTTTTTGGAAGTATCCAATTTTTGGATTTCATCCATAAAACCCTGACCTAAATAAATATCAATATTAGTTGAATTCGGAATAATACCTTCTTCTAACTCTTCTGTCGTTCTAACATCTAAAACAATAGCATTAGCATCACCTTTCAATTGCTCGGCCCACTCTTCTTGTGTTAAATCCATCTCTTTATCAAATTACGTTTTTCAAAAATAAAAGTCTGAAGTAGAACTTCAGACTTAAAATACCTCTTTTTTTTCAGATTAGGATTTTATGGAGCATCCTATTGCCCTTGTAATTTTTATTTCTATTTCTTCACCGGACAACATTGCGTCAACAGCATTTTCAACATATTTATCCTCTACCTGTGAAACATCTTGGTAATTATCATCAATAGCACCAATATATTTGACAATATTTCCAGTATTCGTTTTTTCCAATAAATAAACGTGAGGTGTGCGCTGGGCACCATAAATCGGATATACTTTTTGTCCTTCGTCGAGTAAATAAGGGAATGTAAAGCCTTTTTGCTTAGCACGCGATTTCATCGCCTCAAAACTATCACCGCTTTGGATTTCAGGATTGTTCGGGTTAATAGCAATTACAGGGACTCCCAATGATTTGTATTTCGTATCCAAAGCAATGATTCTATCTTCATAAGCTACTGAGTAAGGACAAGTGTTACAGGTGAAAATTACCAAAAAACCCTTTGCGTTATCAAAGTCAGAAAGCGAAACTGTTTTGCCATCAATATTCTTTAACGAGAAATCTGTTGCCAAATCACCAATACCATAACCCTCTTTAACCATTTCGTTGGGTATAAATG
>CAYGUO010000199.1:0-3087 GCA_964353095.1 uncultured Flavobacteriaceae bacterium
TACGATGGACAGTTACTTTTATAATATTAGCAATTATTGCAGGGGTCTTTGGATTTGGAGGAATTGCTGCGGGAGCAGCAAGTATTGCTAAAGTTTTATTTTTCATTTTTATTGTTCTCTTTATTACTACCCTTTATCGCTTTTGGGCAGACTTCCGGTTATGGTTTAGGGCTGAATTTTGACGATGATGGTTATGAAGCAATCCCTGTCAAGACACGATCTTTTGCTTTCCAAAGCGAGGTGATTGAACCTGACTCAATTTCTCTGAAGCAATATGCGCCAGAGATTAGGAATCAGGGTGGGCATGGAACTTGTGTAGGCTGGGCTACCGCTTATTATGCACAAAGTATTATTATGGCTAAACAAAAAGGTGTTACAGATAAATCTGCGGTTACTGATAATGCTTTCTCTCCACTTTTTCTTTACGTAAATGCTAAGAAAAAAACTGATCCTTATTGTAAGGAAGGGATTGGTATTCCCTACGCTTTGAATAAAATGAAGGAAATAGGGTCACCTCTTTATAAAGATTTTTCTGTTCGTTGCGCAGTAGAGATACCCGATAGTGTTTATCAAAAGGCAAAAAGTCATCGTCTTAAAGAATTTACCAAGTTGTTTGGGTTAAAAGAAGATTTTAGAGTACGTATTAGGGAGACTAGAAAAGCTTTGATGAATGGAAACCCAGTTTTGATGGGAATGGATATTACAAATGCCTTTCTTTCAGCAAATGTAGTCTATGAGCCAGATTCGATTAGCGTTGGAGGTCATGCAATGACTATTATAGGATATGATGATGAGAAGTTTGGTAGTGGCGCTTTTGAGGTTATAAACAGTTGGGGAGAAGATTGGGGAAATGAAGGTTTCATGTGGATTAGATATAAAGATTTTGCAGAAAGTGTTCGATACGGCTTTGAATTGGTGTTTGAAGAAGTTCCGCAAGAGGATATTGTGGTTACCAGTAAACTAGAAGCAGGTTTGGAGCTTACTGAATTTGGGTATCCATTAGAGGTTCAAAAGAAGAAGGACAAGGGAGGTCAGGGCTTTCAAACAACTGTTTATGACGAAAATGGCCTTGGAAAGGCTGATTATGAAACCAAGAAGAAGTTTGAAAAAGGGACTAGATATCGTATCAAAACCAGTATAAGTCAGCCCGCTTATGTTTATGTTTTTGGCGCTGACACGAAAAGACCGGTTGAGAGATTGTTCCCGATAAATGATTCAACCAGTGCTTTTATCAATGCAAAAGATGTATTTGTAATGATTCCAGCAAAAAAAACCGATGGACGTCAAGGGCGAATTGTGTTAAATACAGATGATGTTTTGTCTGATTATACGATAGCAATTGTTTCATTGGAAGAATTAGATATGCAAAGTATCAAAGAGAAAGTGGATACTATGGAGGGGCCTGTTATCGATAGATTTTATGAAATCTTAAAAGATAAGCTTATTGATACTTCAGATATGGATCTTGCAGAAGATGTTATGGGTTTCAAAGCAGAATTTGAAAAAGGATCAGCGGCGATATTAGCAGTTGATATACGTCGCAGTGATTATAAGGAGTCCACAGATGAATAGGTATTGGCACGTAATACTTTATTGTTTTATCGCTTTGGGTTGTCATGGACAGAAAGAGAATCCTACGGTTAAAGGCAACGAATTGCATAAAGATTCTGTGTTAACGGCTATTGATTCCACTAAGTTTAGTTTAAATAGATTAATACAAAAAGATACTATTAAAGAAGGGAAATTAGATAGTGTTAAGGCAGATGTAATTAAGAAAAAGGTTTTAAAAAAAGAGATAAAAGAAGAAAAGGAGATACATCAGACAAAAACCGCTAAAATTTGGAATGAGGATCAAGTGGCTTTTCTCAATCAAGTAGATAAAATTTTGTTGTTTCATGTGAGAATTACTGAAATCGGTTCTAGAAAATTAGAGTTAGACTCGCAATTGGAGAATGAAGAGCATCAAGGTTTAATTAAAGTTTTACTAAGCGAAGACAGCTATCCTTCGTCAAAAATGGAGGAGAGAAGTAGTGCGAAAAAGTTTGTGCCAAACTACCAAATATTACTCGAAAAAGGCGAAGAACGACTTACCTTAATGTTTGATAAAGAGGGATTGAAAATGGTTGTCGCCAGTCTTTATGGAAGGGAAAAATATAATGTTACCCCGCAACTAATCGCTTGTGTGGAAAAATTAAAGAAAGGAAAATGAAAAAGAGTTGGGTTTTATTTTTGTTTTTGCAAACAGCATTTCTATTTGGACAATCATTCCAGACTACGGAATACGGTGTGCAGCTAGAGAATTTAGATTCTTTAAACAATATTTGCCCACCTTCAGAAAAAGAAAATGTTATGGGTTTTCAGGGTATGGAAGAGATTTCTCAGGCATCAGCTGAACGCATAGTGGACCAAATGCTTTCAGACATGGGAATAACCAATAAATACAAGGTTAGAGAGTGTAAAGAAATAGCTGAGGGAAACGCCATTGCACGCGCATATATAGAAGAAGGAAAAATAAGAAAGTACATTATTTATGACATGGATTTTCTTAAGGAAATTGCCAATTCTACCGAAACCAACTATTCTGCCATGTTTGTGTTGGCACATGAGGTTGGTCACCATATGAACGATCATAGCATAAACTATAGAGGAAGTGAAGCGGACATAGAAATAGTTGCTGACTTTTTCGCAGGTAACCAATTGGCAAAAAGTGGCGCAAACCTAGAACAAACGCTACGTGCCACTAGGTCTATAAAAAATATTTTTACTGGTAAATATGCAACGCACCCTGGGCGAATGGATCGAATGGAAGCTGCCTTTAAAGGATGGGTAAGATATGCTAATAATGACAGTCTGTTATTGACCCAGAACGCAAAAAATATTTTTGAGTATAATAAAGAGATTGAAGGATATAGAAATCAATTATATCAAAAGAAAAAGCTTAAACCAACGAACCCAACTCAAAAAGAGAATCAAGAAATTCAGGAAAATGATAAAGTAAAAATACAAGAAACAATTGCCACAACCGAAGAAATCCGTAAAGAAAAAGAACAAGAAGATGCAACCAAAATCTTAGAGGATTATTTTAAA
>CAYGUO010000199.1:3097-5177 GCA_964353095.1 uncultured Flavobacteriaceae bacterium
CACAGGAATTAAAGCGATGTCCTTTGAAGAATTAACAGAAACGGATAACGCTGAGTATCAATACCATTATGATCAACGTTCTCCAAACTTATTGATAATTTCAAACAACACTTCTGGTTATGAGGGAGAACAATATAAAATATCTAATGATAGCCTTTATTATCGCTTAGAAAAAAATGCAAAATGGGAACAGGGTATACCCAGAGGTGAGGGTAATGACTCAGAGGAGTTTATACGAAGAGTGGGGTCAAACACAGGTAATTTTCTCGAAGATTTTACTTTGTTTTCGAGCCCAAGTTTAGTTGCCCTTAAGGAGGTTGTAACTTTTGAAGGGGAAGCATGCCATCGGTTAGAAGTCAAAGAAGTCCTAGATAACCTGGATATAGATAAAAAAGGAAACGGATTTCGGTCTTTTGTAAAACAAAATAGATATTACAGGGTAAGTGATGGCCTTTTACATGCAACGGAACGAATACGTAAAATACAAAAATTTAAGAAAAACAAGCCAATGGGAAGAACTACACTGCGCACAGTAACCCTACATCAGAATTATTCACAAGTAGATGGGGTTAAATTTCCGATGAAGTACCATATTATTTTAAGTACGATTGAAGGTGCGGAAGAGTATGTAGATCAAGAAATTATCAAAACAGTTAATAATATTAAAATAACCCAAAAGGTAAAGTGACTATGAAAATAGGCTTTTAAATAGCGTAAAAAGCACTATAAAATCATCTATAAGAGTTCTAATTATAAACGACCCAACTTGAAACTCAGAAAACCAACCCAGCTCTTATTAAAAGACACGCTAAAGTGCATGCTGTTTTCTTCTATTATTTTGTTTGCATTATTTGGTGTTACCCGTTTGGTGAATATTGGGGCATTTGATTTATACCGGCTTGCTTTTAAAGAGTTTAGTTTTTTGGATACTTATTACGCACAAAAAATGTCGCCAGAGATTGAAAATCTAAATCAGCAATTGGTACTAGTTAATGTTGGTAACAAAAGTAGAGAAGAATTAGCATTGGCCTTAGATAAAATACAAGAGCAGAAACCTAAAGTTATTGGGGTAGATATAATTTTTGATGTGGAAAAAGAAAAGGCAATAGATCTCTTTTTAGAAAAACAGTTGCAGGCACCTAATATAATTTCAGCTTACGCCATAAAAAGTAGGAATTTAATAAAGAACAGCCCCAAAATAGGTGTTTTTCGGCATAAGCTTGGGTATGCTAATTTTAATTTTGATAAATACAATTCTGTAATACGTAATTTTCAGGCCAAGAAGATTATAGATGACTTTACATATACTTCTTTCGGTTTACGGGTAGCACAATCTTACTGGGGCCTGCAAAAAAAAATAGACTGGAAAAACATGGAATCAAATAGTATTCCGATAAACTATAACGGAGGCCTTGAAAGATACTTTTCTTTAGACGTTGACGATGTGATGAGGCTTGATTCAATCCCTTTAATGCGAAACAGCATCGTGCTTATGGGTTATTTAGGTACTCCTCTAGGAAATAGTAATGATATTGAAGACAAACACTTTACACCGTTAAATCAAGAATTTATGGCCAAATCAGCACCAGATACTTTTGGTGTGGTTATTCATGCCAATATTATTGAAATGCTGATTAATGAAAATGAGCTTAGAATACTGCCCAATTGGGCTTTAATACTAATCGGTTTTATTTTAACCTTTATTGCAGTCGCCTATTTTATAAAGTTAAACAAGAGACATATTGAAAGATATATGCTTGTTAGAAAATTAGTGCAATTGGGGTTTACCATTTTATTTATATGGGTAGCACTATGGTTGCTTTCAAATAATATATATTTAAAGATTACGGAGTTGATTTGGTACACGGTCTTGACAATAGAATGTATCTGGGCCTACAAAATTTTGTCTAATTATTTAAAAAACAAATACGGATGGAAAAGCTATTTTTTTCACGACTGCTAATTTTAATCATGTTTTTAATTGGTTCAGTCGTTCGGGGTCAGGAATATTATTGCGTTTTTAAGGTAGATGGTACTCCATTGTTGAATGATTCCATAGCCCTACAAAAAGGTGTTTTTA
>CAYGUO010000200.1:0-5029 GCA_964353095.1 uncultured Flavobacteriaceae bacterium
ATTAAGTACATATAATAAATTCAATCAGTTTGATTGGCAAAAAAACCAAGGATTAAAAATACCTAAAAAGCCCATTTTGAAAAAACAGAGTTGTAAGGAGTTATTAACTAAAAAAGCGGAGCCATAGCTCCGCTTTTTGCATTAGATACTATTTGTATCTCTTAGGAAACGGCGTTCTCATAGAGGTTTGCAGTTTCCAAGGTTTCTCTAATTGCATTCCGCTGTCGCATCAGCAAGCTTTCTGTTGTGGGTGGCAAGACAAACTCCTTACCATGTAAAATATCATTATAGGTGTCGATGGCCTCTTGCTCACCGCGGTTAACCTCTTCTAGCATTGCCTCTTCATTGTTGGTCGAGAAAAAAGTTTTAAAATCAATCCACCTTCTGTGGAAGTTTCCTTCGGTACTTCCACCTTTATCCGGTGCTTGCCCGAATGATTTGATTTCTTTTTTTAAGGCATGCCCAAAGTCGTATCGCTGCTGCGCTCTTTTTTCAAAAAAATCTTTGATAGTTGGATTATCCACTTTTTCGGCAGCTTGCTTAAAGCCTTTTTCAGCATCATAAGTGCGTTCCAATAATTCGTTTAATTTGTTTGACATTTCTACGGTGTACTTCATTTATTCATCTACATTTTTAATTCATTCGTTATTGTCTTTCAATAACTTACACTATAAAATATACAGATATTTTTGAAAAAGTCAAGTATTTAAAGGGGTTTAGCATGGCTTTAACGGTATTGTGCGGAAGTGTTAAAGCGATTTAACTTTTTGAATGATTTTTAGTTTTAATTTCAGAAATAAATGTATTTTTGCACCCGCCTTTGAGGCATTAAATTTCTCAAAGTCGGGCGAGCCCGCCAGAAAGGGTTAATAAATGAATTAATAACAAGGGTCGGGCACCCTACAAATTAATGTGATATGCCAGTAAAAATTAGATTACAACGACACGGTAAAAAAGGAAAACCATTCTATTGGATCGTTGCTGCAGATGCTCGTTCAAAAAGGGACGGTAAATTTTTAGAGAAATTAGGTATCTACAATCCCAATACCAATCCTGCAACTATAGAGCTTAATGTTGATGGTTCCGTACAATGGTTGAGCAATGGTGCACAGCCAACCGATACGGCTAGAGCTATTCTTTCGTATAAAGGTGTTTTATTGAAGCATCATCTTTTAGGTGGTGTTCGTAAAGGTGCTTTGACCGAAGAGCAAGCAGAAGAGAAGTTCAATGCTTGGGTGAAAGAGAAAGAAGCTTCTGTACAAGCCAAAAAAGATGGTTTAAGCAAAGAGGAAGCTGCCGCTAAAGGAAAAGCTTTGGAAGCTGAAAAAGAATTTAGTGACAAACGTGCTGCTGCTGCATTACCTGAAGTTGAAGAAGAAGCACCTGTAGAAGAAGCTGCTCCAATCGTTGAAGAGGCTGCTGCAGAAGTTGTTGAAGAGGTGAAAGAAGAAGCGCCTGTTGAAGCTGAAGTTGAAGAAGCACCAGTTGAAGCTAAGGCTGAAGAAGTCGTAGAAGAAGTGAAGGAAGCGGTAGCTGACAAAGCAGAAGAAGCTGCACCAGAAGCTACTGAAGAAGAAGCTCCAAAAGAATAATTAACAACGATGCGTAAGGAAGATTGTTTCTACCTGGGCAAAGTTGTTTCTAAATATAGTTTTAAGGGTGAGGTATTGGTGAAACTTGATGCCGATGAACCCGAGTTATACGAAAACATGGAATCAGTATTCGTTTCTTTAGGAAACAATCTGGTTCCATTTTTTATTGATAAATGCCGCCTTCACAAATCCGCCTTATTACGTATTGATTTTGAAGAGGTAAAGGATGAAGCTTCTGCTGATAGAATTATTGGCTCACAACTTTATCTTCCATTAACAATGCTTCCAAAATTATCTGGAAATAAATTTTATTATCACGAAGTAATAGGTTTTACATTGTTAGATGAAGTTCATGGGGATATTGGTATTATTGAAGCCGTAAATGATTCCGCTTCTCAAGTACTGTTTGAAGCTAAAAAAGGGAGTAAAGAACTCTTGATTCCGGTTACGGATGATATTATCACAAAAGTAGATAGAGCAACTAAAACAGTTCATGTAAGTACGCCCGAGGGTTTGGTTGAATTGTATTTAAGTTAGCAATAATTTAAAAATAGTTAAACTGTATCATTATAAACTAAATTTAGGCTGTCAGTTCGAGCGGAGTCGAGAACAACCCCTAACCCACAAAAGCATCTCGACTGCGCTCGATGTGACGGCAAACTAAATTCATGTCTAAGCCTTTCAAATTCAAACAATTCACCATAAAACAAGACCGTTGCGCCATGAAAGTCGGCACAGATGGGGTATTGCTTGGTGCATGGACAAGCACGGAAAATCTTCCAAATACTATTTTAGATATTGGGGCAGGTACAGGTTTAATCGCTTTACAATTGGCACAACGTACCATGGCAGAAACCATAGATGCTATTGAGTTGGATGAAGATGCCTATGAGCAATGTGTTGAGAATTTTGAAGCATCGGATTGGGGAGATAGGCTTTTCTGTTATCATGCGAGTTTACAAGAATTCGTTGAAGAGCTAGATGAAAAATATGATTTAATAGTTTCTAATCCTCCGTTTTATACAGAGGAAGTCCCAAGTGGCTACAATGCACGAGATAAAGCAAGGCAAAATTTATCCTTACCCTTTAACCAGCTATTAGATGGTGTGAAAAAACTACTTGCGAACAAAGGCAGCTTCGCTACTATTCTTCCTTTTAAAGAAGAAAAGGGTTTTATTGAGCAGGCAAAGAGTTTGGGTTTATATCTCAATCGCATTACGCATGTAAAAGGGAATCCAGATTCAAAAATTAAAAGAAGTCTATTACAATTTTCATTTGATGATATCACCGTTCAAAAGAATGAATTGATTATTGAAAAAAGTAGGCATGAGTATACGGAAGCATATCAAAAACTAACCAAGGCCTTCTATTTAAAAATGTAACAGTTGGCATGCTAAATGTTAGATTTGCTTAGTACCTTTGATTAAAATTATTGTGCATGAGACCTGATTTATTTGAAGCTCCCGACTATTACAATCTTGATGATTTACTATCCGAAGAACATAAATTGGTTCGTGATGCAGCGCGCCAATGGGTAAAAAGAGATGTCTCCCCAATCATAGAAGAATACGCCCAAAAGGCTGAATTCCCGAAACAAATTATTAAAGGTTTAGCTGAAATTGGTGCATTTGGACCTTATATTCCAGAAGAATATGGCGGTGCAGGCTTAGATCAAATTAGTTATGGTCTGATCATGCAAGAAATTGAAAGAGGTGACAGTGGCGTACGCTCCACCGCCTCCGTGCAATCATCTTTGGTGATGTATCCTATTTTCGCCTATGGTACTGAAGAGCAACGTAAAAAGTACTTGCCTAAATTAGCTACAGGTGAATGGATGGGTTGTTTTGGATTAACAGAGCCCAATCATGGGTCCAATCCCGGTGGCATGGAAACCAAATACAAAGACATGGGCGACCATTATCTGTTAAATGGTGCTAAACTTTGGATATCAAACTCCCCTTTTGCCAATGTAGCTGTCGTTTGGGCAAAAAATGAAGAGGGTAGAATCCACGGACTTATTGTTGAGCGGGATATGGAAGGTTTTTCAACCCCGGAAACCCATAATAAATGGTCGTTACGAGCCTCTGCTACAGGGGAACTTATTTTTGATAATGTTAAAGTCCCTAAAGAAAATTTACTGTCAAATAAATCTGGATTGGGCGCACCTTTGGGTTGTTTAGATTCTGCCCGATACGGTATTGCTTGGGGTGCGATTGGTGCCGCAATGGATTGTTATGATACCGCCCTCCGCTATGCAAAAGAGCGTGTTCAGTTTGGCAAACCTATTGCAGCTTTTCAATTGCAACAAAAGAAGTTGGCAGAAATGATTACTGAAATCACTAAAGCACAGTTATTGGCTTTCCGTCTAGGGCAATTAAAAAATGAGGGTCGTGCTACCACTGCACAAATCTCTATGGCCAAAAGAAATAATGTGGATATGGCCATCAAAATTGCACGTGAAGCTAGGCAGATACTTGGTGGTATGGGTATTACAGGTGAATATAGTATCATGCGTCACATGATGAATTTGGAAAGTGTTATTACCTATGAAGGTACTCATGATATTCATTTGTTGATTACCGGTGCTGACATCACAGGGCATCAGGCTTTTAAATAGTTTTCACTCACATTTTTTATTAGCCACATTTCCCTAAGGCTTATAATGGTTTAAATTATATTTTCTCTTGTATTTTTAGGGCTAATCTATGTTCCATAAAACCAAGAGATAATGAAAGCGAATCAAAGAAGAAAGTTTTTAAAACGTTTGGGCCAAGGTACCATTGGCTCAATGACCTTGCCTATTTTTGGAAATAGCTTACAAGCTCATTGGGAAGCTTCTGGATTGAATACTATTGAAAATAATTCAGAGGAATATTGGCATTTAGTGAAGTCGCAATTTCATCTCGCTGAAGGACTCCATTATTTTAACAATGCTTCTTTAGGTGCCTCTTCTACACACATACAGCAAGAGACCAATACGTTTAGAAATCTGTTAGATGGTTTTCCTTCAAGATATATGTGGGGCGGTTGGGACGATGAAAAAGAAAAGGTACGCGAAAAAGTCGCTGAACTTTTTTCAGTTGATACTGAAGAGATTGCACTTATACACAATACAACCGAGGGCATGAACCTTATTGCCCGTAGTTTTGATTTGCAACCCGGCGATGAAGTCATTTTGGCAAATCATGAGCATTCAAGCGGACGTATTCCTTGGGAGGTTTGGCAAGAGACCAAAGGAATAAAATTAATTCGACCAGAGCTGCCCATACTACCTAAAACCGTTTCTGAACTGGTTGAAGTTTTTCAAAAGGCAATCACACCAAAGACAAAGGTGATATCAATGTGCCACATCGTCAATACCAATGGTATGCTATTACCGGTAAAAGAAGTTTCTAAAATGGCTCATGAAAAAGGTGTTTTAGTTGCTGTTGATGGGG
>CAYGUO010000201.1:0-4955 GCA_964353095.1 uncultured Flavobacteriaceae bacterium
ATCATAAATGGTAAGGTTTACTATTTTATTTTGTGATCATGGTTTCAACACCTTTCCAAGTTTCACCAATTTCTTGTGTAATCAGATGGGCCGATCTATTTAAAAATAATTTTGCCGTAAGATCATCTTTATTCATTTTAAATATCTTTTGAAAAGTAACGGCCGCCATAGCAAATTCTTTTTCAAAATATAAATTCATTGCTTTATCAAAAATTGGTATCGTTTCTAATTTATGATCTAGTAATGAGTCTTCATCACCGTTTATGCATTCATATAATTCAATTGGAATTTGTTTGCCTTTTAATTGAACCGGCCCCAAGTATCTAAAATCAAATTCTTCTAAATCAGTTAAGGTATCCTTGCATTGTTCAGTAAGTAATATAGATGTTCCATAATACTTAGAAAGCCCTTCGATTCTTGCCGCCGTATTCACAGTATCAGATATAATGGCTGGATCTAATCGTTCTACATCACCCGTAATACCCATAATTAGTTTTCCGTTATGCATACCCACACCAATCTTTATTGGACGCCTACTTTTGAGAACTCTGGCTTCATTATAGGTCTTGAGCTCCTTATGCATTTCAACTGAAGCTGCCAAAGCATCTTTAGAGCCTTTAGGAAATAACGCCATAAACCCATCACCAAGATATTGTAAGATAAATCCATTATTCTTTCTAATAATAGGCCCCATTTTATTATTAAAAGCATTTACAAACAAGAAATTCTCTTCTGGGTTCATGCCTTCAGAAATGGTTGTAAAGCCCCTAATATCCGTAAAAAGAACGGTTACCTCACGTTCTACTAAATCACCAAGACCAACCTCCGTAATATTTTCTTTCCCTAAGGATTTTAAAAACTCAGATGGAACAAATTTTTTGCTCACCTCATGTATTTGAGTAATAGCCACTTCTCTATCATGAGCTTCTTTTAGCCCTTTTTGATACAAATGGGCACTTTCTATTGCAGTTGCGGATTGCAATGCAATTGTCGTCAATAACTTAAGTTCTGCTGCGGTAAATTCCTTTTTTTGTTGATGCCCAAGAATAACAACCCCAAAGGTTCTATGTTTTACTTTTAAAGGGGCGTACATAACAGCTCCAAGGTGTTTTAGTGCTGGATTAGCCTTTATTCGCTCTTCGGGCACAATTGCTGAACTTCCATTTAAAATGATGTTTTTAAGTACCGTATTCTGATTAATGATGTTTTCTTCTCTATTAGGATTTTCTCCAAATGAAGCAATTTCAAATACCTTATCTTTTTCTGCTTCATAGATAAAAAAAGTGCCATGAGTTGAACCAATAATCTGAGATGCTTCTTGTAAAGCAATTTGAGCAATGGATTCAGAATCAATTTTCTCTGAAATCATTTCACTCAAACCATAAATCATATTGATCTCACGATAAAGGTTGAGTACTTCCTTCCCTATCTTTTTTTTATCAAATTCCTTTTGAACCAGTAATGAAATACATTCAGCAATTAGTGCTCCATTTTCATTTGTAGCTGAAAACTCTCCAAATACGAAGCCATCTTTCTCTATTTTCCTTGTATATGTATAGTGACCAATGTTTCCCCACAAAACCTTTTTTGAAACATCAGTCACAAAAAAATCCACTCCCATTGCATTCGCGATTCTATTCAAAAAAGAAATCGCATTTTCCTCCTTACGCAATACACTTTTTAGCGCACGATTAAGTAAAGCTTTGGACTGTTCGCTCATTTATAAGACTAAGTGTTCAATATTTCTTCGGCAATGGAAAGCATTTCGTCTGGATCAAAGGGTTTGGTCATATACTTGTCAGCGCCCATATCTAAACCCTTCTGCCTATCAACCTCTTGTCCCTTTGCTGTTAAAAGTATGATGTATACTTCGGTGAGGTGAAGCTCTTTTTTGACCTTTTGACAAACTTCCATACCATTCATTTTAGGCATCATCACATCTAAAAAAACCAAATTTGGCTTTTCCTTTTGAATAATACTTAACGCCTCTTCACCATTTTCAGCAAACAATAACTCAACTCCTTCATCTTCCAAATCTTCTAAAGTTTGCTCAATTAGCATTCTTATATGTGGCTCATCATCAACAATTAGTAATTTTTTATCCATAGCTTTTTAATCTCTGTTTCGTTGGTAATTCTTACTCGTACACAAAGAACATCACGTTCTCCATTCCTTTTTGAACCTTTAAATCTTTAATAAAGTTTTTATCCCCATTATAAACTGAATTAAGCATAATAATATCTGGTTTAGATTCACTCGCAGTTTCCAAAAGATTTTCTGAATTAGCTTCCAAAACCTTATACCCACGTGCACTTAGAACTTCAGTTAAAGATTTAACCGCAGATGCATCTTCATCAACTACCAACACCCTCTTTTTAGATACTCCTTGTACAAGCAGTTCATCAACTTCATGAAACAACTTTTCAGTATCAATTGGCTTGGTCAAGTAACGGTCTACTCCTATTCTTAGACCACGCTCTTTGTCTTGCACAATAGATAGGATAATAATAGGAATATCCATAGTTGCGGGATCATTTTTTAACACAGCGGCAACATCAAAACCATTGATTTCAGGCATCATTACATCTAATATGATGAGGTCGGGCTTTTCCAATCTTACCATATCTAAGGCTGCTTTTCCATTTGCAGCTTCACGAACATTATATCCTGTACCCGTTAACTCTTGGCGCAATAAAGAGCGAATTGGTGTATCATCGTCCACCACCAAAATAGTAGGTTTACCAGCTACCTTTTTCTTTGAACTATGACTTATTTGTTTTTTCAAACTTTTTAGAATACGGTCTAACTGAATAGGTTGTTGTTCAGCAGCTTCTCCCAAAATAGGAACGGAAAAGAAAAAAGTGCTACCCACATTAAACTCGCTCTTCATCCAAATAATACCGCCGTGATGTTCTATAATTTCTCGACATATTGGTAGTCCTAATCCAGTACCTTGGGGTTTGTCGGTCAAGGTATCCCCTGCTTGCCTAAAACGTTCAAAAATCTTATGCCTATCTTCCTCTGCAACACCAATACCGGTATCTTGAACTTCAAAAATAAGTTGCCCTTTTTCCTTATAAGCTTCTATTATCACTTTTCCTTTTTCCGTAAATTTGACTGCATTAGAAAGCAGATTAATAACCACTTGAATTAATTTATCTTCATCAGCTTTTACCATTGGCAAGTCTTCAGGTATATTTTTTTCAAGCTCCAATCCTTTTTGTTCAAATAAAGCAGATGTTGAAGCTACTGCTCTACTAATAACATCTTGAAGAAATAATGGCTTCATATGCCATTCCATCTTACCTGACTCTATCTTTGCTAAATCCAGGACATCATTAATCAAATTAGTAAGTCTCTCCCCTTCAGAAACCACAACATCGAGATTTTCACTCACCTGTTTCATGGTTCTTTTTATCTTTTGATCCTCTACCGATACCGCAGGAAAAATCTTGTCTTCCAATCGTTTACGGATAATTTTCGCAAAACCAAGTACTGATGTCAAAGGGGTACGAAGTTCATGACTCACGGTAGATAAAAATGCACTTTTGGCCTCGTTAGCATCTTCAGCTTTGGCTTTTGCTGTTTTTGCTTCTTCGTATAGTTCCGCATTATGCAGGGCTACCCCAACATTTATGGCAATGGTATTCAATAATTTTTTATCATCATCATTAAACCTGCTTTCTTGTTCTGTGCTTTGCACACTTAAAACGCCAATTACGGTATCTTCTACAGGTATAGGCACACCCAAATATGAAATGGCCTGCTTACCAGTTTGCTCGATCCCACTTTTGGAATATTCTTCCGCAATTTCAGAGTCTTTATTAATCAATAAGGGCTCTCCCGTTTGAATAATTTTTGAGGTCAAGCCTTCGCCCAGTTTAAATGGAGGCATATTATCCCCATCTTGGTAGGGAAAGTTGATCATATTGGTTTTTTCATCTAAAATGGCCAAGTAGGTAATGTCAGATTTAAACACCCCTTTCATTTGTCTGCCCACTAATTGGATAAGTTCATCCAATTCTAACTTATCATTAAGCGCTTTACTGACCTTATTTACCGTTGCCAATTCATTTAATCGCTGATTGGCCTCAGCAGTACGTTCCGCTACGGTATCTTCTAATACCTTTTGTTGGTTCAATAAAATTTTGGTCCGTGCTTTTACAGAGAAGTAAATAAAGCCTAAAATACCTAGAGCATATAAAGCATAAGCCCACCAGGTTTTGTACCAAGGAGGTACTATGGAAAAAGAAACTACAGCTTCATCAGAAATATCACCATAGACGTTCTTTGCTTTTACTTTGAAATCGTAGTCTCCTGCGGGAAGGTTAATATATTCTCGTGATGCTTGTAAACCCCATTCAGACCATTTATCGTCAAGCCCCATCAATTGGGTGCTATATTGCATTTCTTTTTGACCAATATATAAGGGTGCAGCATAGCCAATGGTTACTGAGTTTTTTTCAAAAGGAATTTTCAAATCTTCGGGAAAATTGATGTTGCCACCATATACTAAGGAATCTCCTGAAATTGACAATTTTCTAACATCAACATGAAAATCTGGAAGAAAAGGTTTTTCAAGACTGCCTTCATAACGTACTACGCCATCGGGGCCTGAAAGCCATACCTTTTGAATACCAAAATCATTAACGTCCTCAGGGTAAATATCCCAAATAATAGAATTGCTGAGACCTTTAAAAGTATCGGAATCAAAATCATAGCCATCAGAATTATTAGGTTTTGCTATGGTAGGTCCTTTTCTAGCATTAAACCAAATTTTACCCTCATTGTCTTTTTTTGGCCTGGCAATTCCTTCTATCCTTTCCCAGCCCAGAAAATTATTATAAAACAAAGTCTGCTTTTCAAATTGATTATTTTCTTCATTAAAAACAAACGATTCTTTTCTTGTGCGAGAAAAGAAATGTAATTCATTATTAAATTTCCAAAACCCAATT
>CAYGUO010000202.1:0-4917 GCA_964353095.1 uncultured Flavobacteriaceae bacterium
TTAAATATACTGAAGGTTTGGCATCCAGTTTTGAATTACGCCAAGCACAAACGCAGTTATATGCTACCCAACAAGAGTATTTACAATCTATGGTGAATGTCATCAATAGGAAAACAGCTTTGGAAACTGTACTAAATCAATAATAAAACGCATCAACTTATAAACCTTTTTAATCATGAAAAAAATACTATCCATCATAACACTTGCCATCATAACGGCTTCTTGTGGAGGCGGTTCTGAGACCTCCGTAGAAAGTGCTGTTGCAAGTAACGATATCGCTGTGATACGGGCTAAAAGAACAGAGATTACGAATCAACAAAAGGCTTTGGAAAGTGAAGTCAAGCAATTGGATTCCATGATTATGCTTTTAGACGAAAATGCAAAATTACCCCTAGTGACCACCTACAAAGCAGAAACAAAACGCTTTGATCACTTTTTAGAACTTCAAGGCGATGTCATGACCAAGCAAAATGTGCTGATCTATCCTGAAATGCCTGGTACTTTAAATCGTGTTTATGTAAAAAAAGGTCAAAAAGTAACTAAAGGACAACTTTTAGCATCTATCGATGATGGCGGACTATCAAGTCAGCTGGCACAAATGAAAACCCAAACTGAATTGGCCAAAACCACTTTTGAACGCCAAAAACGATTGTGGGAACAGAACATTGGTTCTGAAATTCAGTATTTGCAGGCTAAAACGCAATATGAGTCACAGACAAGCGCAATAAAACAAATGCAAAGTCAGGTTTCTAAATCAAGTATTCGCGCACCTTTTTCAGGTATTATTGACAACGTTATAAAAGACCAAGGTACGGTTGTGAGTCCTGGTCCAGGCTCTGAAGTATTTAGAATTGTAAATCTTTCCGATATGTATGTGGAAGTTGAAGTGCCTGAAAATTATTTAAATGGAATCAAAAAAGGCAAGGAAGCCAAAGTTTACTTACCGGTATTAGGCGATACCATTAACTCATTTGTGCGCCAAACTGGTAATTTTATCAACCCTAATAACAGGGCATTCACTATTGAAGTTGCGGTACCAAACAAATCAGGTTCTATCAAACCGAATTTAACGGCCAAAGTGAGCTTGAACGATTACACCAATGAAGAGGCCATATTGATTCCGCAGGGCATCATCTCTGAAAACTCTGATGGTGACCAATATTTATATGTCGCTACCAAAACAGATGATGGAACCATAGCCTCAGTAAAAAGACAAATCATAACCACAGGGTTAACCCAAGGAAAAATGGTCGAAGTTTTATCAGGTGTGAATCAGGGTGACCTGCTGATCAATGAAGGAGCAAGAACGGTCAAAGATGGTCAGAATGTAAAAATTTTAAACTCAAGCAGTGATGAGTAAACAAAAAAAGAACGTAAACAAAGAGTTTCGACCTTCCTCTTGGGCAATAGACAACCCATCTGTAATTTATGTGATGATTGCCTTATTTCTCTATATTGGATTCTTGGGCTATCAAGCCATGCCCCGGGAAGATTATCCAGAAATTGTAGAAACTAAAATATATGTAAGCACACCTTATCCAGGGAATACCGCTGAAGATATTGAACGTTTAATAACAGACCCATTAGAAGACCGTTTGAAAAATGTGAGCAATGTTGTGGAAACCACTTCTACCTCTCAAGAAGATTATTCGCTTATCACGGTTGAATTTGATGAGGATATAACGGTAGAACAAGCAAAACAAAAAGTAAAAGATGAAATAGACGGCGAAAAAGCTAGTGAAGATTGGCCCACATTCAATAATGCCAAAGTAGAACCGAATGTTTTTGACTTAAACTTGGCTGAATCGTTCCCCATAATGAACGTCAATTTTACGGGTGATTATCCGGTAGAAAAGCTAAAAGAGTTTGCCGAATATCTTCAAGATGAGATTGAAAATCTGCCCGAGGTAAAAGAAGTAGACATAAGGGGTGCTCAAGAAAAAGAAGTTGAAGTTGCTGTTGATATTTACAAAATGATGGCAGCGAAAATCAGTTTTCAAGATGTGATCAGTGCCATTGGAAATGGAAACACAACCCTATCTGCAGGTAATCTTAAAACCACCGAGCAACGCCGTACCATAAGGGTTTTAGGAGAAATAAAAGACCCTAAAGAGCTTGAAAACTTTGTAGTCAAATCTGAAAATGGTGCCGTTTACTTAAAAGACATTGCCAAAGTAACTTTTGATGAAAAGGATAAGACCACCTATGCTCGTGAATATGGTAAAAGTGTTGTCATGCTTGATATTAAAAAGCGTTCTGGCAAGAATACCATTGCAGCTACCACAAAAATTAGGGAACTCATAAAGGAAGCGGAGGAAAATTATTATCCTGCGGAATTGAATATTTCAATTGCAAATGATTCCTCTGGGCGTACTTTAAACCAAGTAGATGATTTGGTGAACAATATCATCTTTGGTATTTTATTAGTGGTAACCGTGCTCATGTTCTTTTTAGGGTTTAGAAATGCCCTATTTGTTGGTTTTGCAATACCGATGTCCATGTTCATGTCATTTATGATATTGAATTTATTGGGATATACCTTGAATACGATGATTCTTTTTGGAATGATCATGGGGCTTGGTATGCTGGTAGATAACGGAATTGTGGTTGTTGAAAATGTGTATCGTTTAATGAGTGAGGGCATGTCTAGAACAGAGGCTGCCAAAAAAGGGATTGGAGAAATTGCTTATCCTATTATCATCTCAACAGTAACTACCGTTGCTGCTTTTGTACCTCTTGGTTTATGGCCTGGAATTTTTGGTCAATTCATGATTTTCTTTCCCATTACACTCTCTGTAGTTTTAGGGTCATCACTATTCGTGGCCATATTTATGAACTCTATGCTAGTGTCTCAATTCATGGAAATAGGAGAAAAAGAAATTCCTGTTAAAAAACTGATTCGTACGACTGGTATTATGGCAGGTATCGGGATTTTTATACTAGTAGTTGGAGGCGCTTATAGAGGGCTTGGAACCTTAATGATATTTACCGCTATCATGTTTTGGGTATATAAATACATCTTGAAAAAATGGGCGACCAGGTTTCAGAACAATACGATGGTGCGTTTTGAAAACTGGTACGAAAGAAGAATTACGCATGCGCTAAAAGGTAAAAATGTATATTGGTATTTTGGTCTTACCGTGCTGTTGCTCATAGGTACTTTTATGCTTTTTGGTCAATCTTTGGCATCAGGCAGAACCAAAGTAGAATTCTTTCCAGACAATACCCCAAATGAGATTTATGTCTATATTGAATACCCTGAAGGAACCTCTATTGAAAAAACCAATACGCTCACCAAGAGTATAGAAAATAGGGTTTATGAAGTGGTCAACAGCGATAGGTACACCAACGAAGACTACAATTATTTAGTAGAATCTGCTGTTTCTCAAGTTGGAGAAGGTGCAGGTAACCCACAAACTGATGGCGGTTCTGCCGCTGAAATGCCACATCGTGGTAAAGTCACGGTTTCAATGAGAGAATTTAAATATCGAAACGGCTTTGATACTGAGGTGTTACGTGGGGAGGTGCAAGAAGCACTCACGGGTATTTACCCTGGAGTTTCCATTTCTGTTGAAAAGAATGTGGATGGCCCACCAGCAGGTTATCCTGTAAATATTGAAATAGAAGGGAAAGATTATGATCAGCTGATTGATGTTGCTGAGAACATGCGTGCTTTTTTGAACACCAAAAATATCGCCTTTATTGAAGAGCTTAAAATCAACGTAAACAAAAGCAAGCCTTCTATGCAGGTAACGGTTGATCGGGAAAAAGCAGGTGAACTGGGAGTTGCTGTTGGACAAGTTGGGCAACAACTGCGTCGTTCTTTATTTGGAGAAAAAGCAGGAGTTTTTAAAGAAGATGGTGAAGATTATGATATTAATGTCCGTTTTAATAGTGACATCAGGTATGACAAGAGTGCCTTGTTCAACCAAAATATCATTTTCAGAGATCCCGCAAGTGGCCAAATTAAAGAAGTGCCCGTTGCCGCTGTTGCATCACAAAAAAACTCTTCCGGATTTAGTGCCATAAAACATAGGAACGGAAATCGGGTGGTTACCTTATATTCTGGTTTAAAAGCTGGCGGAAATCCTGCTGCTGTTGTAGATCAGGTAAAACAAGAAATGGAGAGCTATTCAGGAATTCCAAGTGGGGTTAAGGTAGATTATACCGGTGAAATAGAAGAACAAAATAAGCAAATGGAATTTTTGGTAGGAGCTTTCTTTTCAGGTTTAGGGCTTATCATGCTCATCTTGATATTTCAGTTTGGTGGTATTTCCAAACCATTGATCATTATGATTGCCATTTTCTTAAGTTTCATTGGTGTCTTTGGAGGCTTGATGATTACCGGATGGTCATTTGTAATTTTGATGACCATGATGGGTATTATATCGCTCGCAGGTATTGTTGTAAATAATGGCGTAGTACTGCTAGATTATACCCAAATACTTATCGATAGAAAAAAGGTAGAACTGGATCTAAGTGATAAAGATTTGGTTTCAAGAGAAGAAGTTACGGATATCATTATTAAGGGGGGTAAGGCAAGATTACGTCCCGTTATTCTGACAGCGATAACCACAGTACTCGGATTGATTCCTTTGGCAATTGGTTTAAATATTGATTTCTTTTCGCTATTTACCAGCTTTGACCCTAATATTTATATTGGAGGTGACAATGTTATCTTTTGGGGGCCCTTAGCTTGGACCGTAATTTTTGGACTTATCGTAGCTACGTTTTTAACCTTGATTATTGTACCTGTACTTTTCAATATTATATACCGGTTGAAAATACGTCTAAAGGGTTTTAGCAGCGCAAACAACGACGAAAAAGAAGCAGTAGATTTGGCTGCATAACAGGTTGGTTGTATTGAGTCGTCCTAAAATATGTTGACAGTTTTTAATAATTAGATTAATCCAGCGA
>CAYGUO010000203.1:0-4802 GCA_964353095.1 uncultured Flavobacteriaceae bacterium
GTTGCCTATGTATATAAAAATCATGACGCCATCAACCATTTATTCAAAGTGGGAACAGGTTTGGACAGCCAAATCTTGGGTGATTTTGAAATTATAAGTCAAATCAAGCAAAGTTTTTCAAGATCTAAAAAACACCAGATGACCAATCCGTTCGTTGAGCGGTTATGTAATTCTGTCATTCAAGCCAGCAAAAGAATTAAGAACGAAACAGATTTATCTACTGGAGCTACCTCTGTAGCCTTTGCCTCGGTTAAATATATTTTAAATACTGTTGCTGATGTTTCAGAAAAAAACATCTTGCTTTTTGGTACTGGCAAAATTGGAAGAAACACCTGTAAAAATCTAATTAAACATACCGATAACACCCATATCACATTAATCAACAGAACCAAAGAGAAGGCCGAAGCAGTTGCCGGAAAATTCCAGGTTGTGGTAAAAGACTATGGTGACCTACAAACGGAAATACGCAAAACAGATATTTTAGTGGTTGCCACGGGGGCACAATTGCCTACGGTCTCAAAATCACTTTTACACACCAAAAAACCCTTGTTGATTCTTGATTTATCCGTACCAAAGAATGTTTCGGATGATGTCAATGAACTCGATAATGTTACTTTAGTTCACTTAGATGAGCTTTCACAAATTACAGATGAAAACCTGAACCGTAGAAAAGAATTTATCCCTAAAGCGTATAACATCATCGACGAAGTCAAAAAAGACTTTATTACATGGTTGGAAAGTAGAAAATTTGCTCCTGTTATCAACGCTTTAAAAGAAAAGTTGATGGTCATGAAAGAAGAAGAACTTGACTTTCATTCGAAAAAATTCAACGACTTTAACCAAGAGCAAGCTGAAATTGTTTCGGAGCGTATTATTCAAAAAATCACCAAACAATTTGCCAACCACCTTCGAAAGTCTGATGCCGATTCCGAAGATAGCCTTGCCCTAATTCAAAAAGTGTTTCAACTAGAACTTAAAGGCAAATGAAAAATGTAATTCGCATCGGAACACGCGACAGTGAATTGGCGTTATGGCAGGCTACTACGGTTCAAAACCAACTGGAAGCCCTAGGTCACAACACCACATTAATACCTGTAAAATCGACTGGTGATTTAATTTTGGATAAACCCATATACGAACTAGGTATTACAGGAATATTCACTAAAACACTAGATGTAGCCTTGATAAAAGGCGATATTGATATTGCTGTACATTCTATGAAAGATGTACCGACCCAGTTACCAAATGGAGTTGTGCAAACTGCCGTTTTAGAACGCGCAACCAGTCATGACCTTCTTGTTCATAAAGGAACTGATTTTTTGACTCAAAAAGGGACCATTGCAACAGGTAGCCTTCGCAGAAAGGCACAATGGTTGGCAAAATACCCCAATCACAAAGTGGTTGACTTAAGAGGCAATGTAAATTCCCGTTTAATCAAGCTTATTGAAAACGATTGGCACGCTGCCATTTTTGCCAAGGCTGGTTTAGAACGCATCAAACTGTTGCCCAAAGATGCCATTGAATTGGATTGGATGCTGCCTGCACCTGCGCAAGGCGCAATGTTGGTGGTTGCGCTAGAAAAAAATACTGCCGTAGTGGAAGCATCTTCGCAATTGAATCATGAAGCGAGTGCCATAACAACCCATATTGAACGCGAATTTTTACGCACCTTAGAAGGCGGATGTACTGCGCCAATTGGGGCATTGGCCGAAATAAAAAACCAAAAGGTTTATTTTAAGGGCTGTTTACATGCACTTGATGGAAGCACCTTTGTTCACGTATCAAAAGAGCGACCCCTTAATAAAATAGATGGTTTTGGAAAAAGTTGTGCCTATGAGGTACTGGAAAACGGAGGGAAACAATTAATGGCTGAGATAAAAAATGAGCTCAACAATTCTGTCCACTAAAAAACTAAGCTTTCCCCAAAAGGAATTATTACTCAATGCGAAAATTAGCTTTGTGGAATATGATGCCATCAAAATTGATTTTCTCGACTTCAGCCTAGAGGGTAATTTTGATTATTATGTATTTACAAGTCAGAATGCGGTGCATTCCTTTTTGAAAAACGAGAAAACAACTAAAATAAGGCAACGACCTGTTCTATGCGTTGGCGAAAAGACTCAAAGTATATTAGAAGACAATGGGTTTAAAGTCTTGGAAGTCGCTAAAAATGCAGCTGAATTATCTAAAGTCATCATTAAAAAATATCCGAAGCGCTGCTTTTTGTTTTTGACTGGCAATTTGAGACGAAATGAACTTCCAGAACAGCTTACAAAATATAATGTTCGGTATAAAGAAGTAATGATTTACCAAACTACTGGGAATAAAAAACAATTTAAACGACAATTTGATAAGGTCTTGTTTTTTAGTCCGAGTGGCGTTCAAAGTTTTACCGCGAACAATACAATAGCCCATAGCATGGTATTTTGTATTGGATCAACAACCGCTAAAGAAGCATTAAAATATACCGATAATGTTATAATTGCCAATAAACCCACTATTGAAAATGTGTTGGTGCAGGCAATTAAATACCAAAATAAGTATGATTAAAAACGATTTATTCCTAAGAGCATTAAAAGGTGAAACCGTAAGCAGACCTCCCGTTTGGATGATGCGCCAAGCAGGGCGATACCTTCCAGAATTTATGGAAATCAAAGCAAAATACGACTTCTTCACCCGATGTCAAACCCCAGAATTGGCCTCAGAGATTACAGTGCAACCTATCCGCAGATATGGTATGGACGCCGCTATCTTATTCAGTGATATTCTGGTCATTCCGCAAGCCATGAATATTGATGTGGAGATGAAACCCAACTTTGGTCCTTATTTGCCAAAACCAATACGCCTTGCAAAAGATGTCGACAATGTTATTGTTCCTGATATACAAGATACCCTTGGCTACGTAATGGATGCCATAAAAATGACCAAGGAAAAATTAAATGATGACATACCGTTGATTGGTTTCGCGGGATCACCATGGACCATTCTTTGTTATTGTGTGCAGGGCCAAGGCAGCAAAAATTTTGATTTAGCCAAAGGCTTTTGTTTTACACAACCTGCGGCGGCACATCAATTATTGCAAAAAATAACCGACACCACAATTGCCTATTTAAAAGAAAAAGTAAAGGCCGGTGTGAATGCTGTACAGGTATTTGACTCTTGGGGCGGAATGCTTTCACCAACAGATTATCAAGAATTCTCTTTTCAATATATCCAACAAATCGTTGATGCATTAAAAGATGAAGCTCCTGTCATCGTTTTTGGCAAAGGTTGCTGGTTTGCCTTAGGCGATATGGCTAAATCTGGCGCAGCTGCGCTTGGGGTTGATTGGACCTGCTCTGCAAGAAATGCCAGATACCTTAGTGGCGGCAAAATAACCCTACAAGGAAATTTTGATCCATCAAGATTATTATCCCCTCCAAAAGAAATCCAAAAAATGGTGCATCAGATGATTCGTGAATTTGGCAAAGACCAATACATCGTAAATCTAGGGCACGGCATTTTACCCAACATTCCCGTTGAGAATGCAGGGGCTTTTATAGCGGCCGTTAAATCGTTTAAGGAATAGTAACCTATGCAAATAGACTTTGATAATTACAGTATTGCCCCAATTCATCAAAAAGATGCTTGGCGTTTGTGTGATTTTGTAACATCAAATACAGATCGTTTTAAAGCCTATTTTCCAGGTACTCTAAAAGCGAATTTGACGCCTACCTTATCAGAGCTTTTTGTAGCCCAGAAAACTAAAGAATTTCAAAATAAGGAAGAGTTTCTATTCACGGTCAAAGAAAATACCAATCGTACTATAATTGGTTTAATCTATTTAAAAGAGCTCCAACAATTTGAAAATCAAGGAGAATTGGCTTACTGCATCGGTTATCAGTATGAAGGCAGAGGGCTGACCACAATAATTGTAGCTACAATTATTGATTGGGCATTTGCTGACCTTCAGCTTAAGACCCTCCAAATTATTGCTCATAAAAATAATATTGCAAGTACCAGAATAGCAGAAAAGACAGGATTTCATTTTCAAAGAACGTTGCCAAGGCATCATAAAATGTATAATGGAGAAGTGGTTGATATGGAACTTTATGAACGTTATAATCTAGTGATTTGAAACTATTGGCAACCCTAAAGCGAATACAATTTCGTTCCTTCTGGTTGCTTCTAAAACTAGGGATAAGGCACCCTTTGTTTCTTTGGCCCACTTTTAAGGCTACCCAGCGATGCCTGCAAGTTTCTTCAGAGCATTTTGGAAGGGCACACTATCAAAACACTCCGGCAAATGCGTTTCGCCATGCGTATTGGAATTACTTAATCGCGATTAATTGTACCAAATGGTCTAAAAATAAAACACGTATTTTGAATTGGACCAAAGCCATTACCGATTGGCATGAGAACGCCTTTAAAAATAGACCATTTGCCATGCTTATGGATTTTCATAATAATAAGATTGGAAGGACTGTTTTTTTAGAAAATTATAATGATTCAAGGGAAGCCGTTACAAAGTTGTTGCTTTTAATGACTGATCACTCTTTAAAGATTTACAAGGAGGAAGATCTTCATAAAAACATAAGTACCTTGGTACACATCACTGACTAGTTATGAAAGATATATTTTATTCCTACATACAAGAATTACAAGATAGCATCACCTCTAAACTGGAAGCCGCAGATGGCACGGCTAAGTTTCAAGAAGATATTTGGAAAAGACCTGAAGGCGGCGGTGGCAGAACCCGGGTTATTGAAAATGGTGCGGTATTTGAAAAAGGGGGCGTCAATATCTCGGCAGTTCATGGTGCG
>CAYGUO010000204.1:0-4795 GCA_964353095.1 uncultured Flavobacteriaceae bacterium
TATTTTTGATTTGATGAAAAATATCTTCCTTCGTAAGAAAAATAACTGGCAATTGCGTCACTCAGGGCTTTTAAAGCCAAGGATTTTTGATATACAATAACCGCTTTTTTATTTCCAGAATCTTCCATTGTCTACCTACAAAATTTAATATTAAAGATACGTTTAGATATTTTTTTATAACTTTAGTATCTATAGCAAATATTTAAATTTTATTTAATTTTTTAATTATTAAAATTAGTTCACATTGAATATTAAAGTAGATGAGCTTAATAGAAGAATTTTAAAGTGTCTTCAGAAGAACGCTAGAGTAACTTTTACTGAGGTTGGTCGTGAAGTTGGGCTCACCTCACCGGCTGTAGCCGAGCGCGTTAAGAAAATGGAGGATTTAGGAATTATAGTAGGGTATGATACCGTAGTTTCACATGTTCATTTAGGGCTTCAGCTTAGGGCCATGATAACATTAAGGGCTTTTGCCGGAAAACTAAAACCATTTTTAGAGACGGTAAAAACATACGAAGAGGTGCTTAACTGCTATAGAATTACGGGTAATGAAAACATAATTATGGAAGTGGTGTTGAAAGATCAGTTTCATCTTGAAAAGTTTATTGATAAATTAATAACTTACGGTGAAACAAGAACACATATTGTTTTATCCAATGTGATTTCAAATGCCTCAATCCTGAAATAGTCAAAAGGTAATATGAATCGATAATTTTGGCTAGATTTTTGTTATGATTTAAATATGAAAAGAAAATACATCCTTCCTTTTGCACTATTGTTGCTAATGCAATGGGGTGCTGCGCAAGAGTTAAGACTTCAAAAAGGGCAAATCACCGACCTCATTATTAGTAATGATTCTTTAAACGAAACCTTCGCTTTATACCTTCCTTCAAACTTTGATGTTAAAGGTACGTGGCCAATCGTATTTGTTTTTGAAATGGAAGGAAAAGCAAAGCAGGCCTTAGGAATGTTGAAAGAAAGTGCCGAAAAAAAAGGCTTTATACTGGCAGCACCAAACGCTATACATGATTCCATTTCTTTAGGAAAAAATATGGCAATTACGCAACGGGTCATCCACACTGCCAAACGTATGTTGCCTATTAACACAAGCAGAATTTACACGGCAGGCTTTGAGAACGGGGGGCGATTTGCAAATTTAATCCCTGTTTTTATAAAAGAAGTGGAAGGGGTAATCTCAATAAATGCAGGCTTGGCAAATATAGAGCTTTTGACGAGTAAAAATCCTTTCTATTTTATTGGTATTGTAGGGAAGAATGATTTCAACTATACTACAATTCTTGAAGATGAGAAAGTCTTAAATAAATTGAAGTTAAAGAATTCGATTTTACTGTATGAGGGTATTGAGAATAAACCAAGTGCTTATCCATTGGATAAAGCATTGGACCTTTTAAACCTTTATGCCATGAGACAAGGCTCGGTTGCTATAGATTCAACCTTGGTTGAGCAACAGTATAAGAACGAAATAGCCGAAATTCAATTGTTACAGAAGGAGAAAAAGTTATTGTTGGCTGATCGTTCCATATCAGAAACACTTTCTGCTTACAGAACTTTTGTGAATACCGATTCTTTGAAGCAGGCGCAACGAAACCTTAGAAAAGATAGATTGTTCAGAAATCTGAAACGAAGTCAAAGTGCAGCTTTTTTAAAGGAATATTTAAAGCGTGAAGATTATGACTATTTTTTAGAAGAAGATATCCTTACCTATAACTATAACAATTTAGGTTGGTGGAAGCACCAAACTACTCAAATAAATGCCTTTATTTTTGGGGACAGCAAAGTTGAGCAGACCATGGGTAAGCGTTTAAAAAGTTATTTAAATGCTTTGGTTGAAGATAATATTGCACTTGTAAAACTAGATAAAGTTGTTGATGAGGCCGCCTTGGTATTTTTGTATATGTTAAAGACAATTACCGAACCAAATGATTACAATAATTATTTGGAAGTAGTTTCGATAAGTGCTAAAAATGACGATTACGGCACAGCACTGTTTTATTTAGAGGAAGTATTGAAAAAAGGGTTTAAGGATAAGCAGGCCCTATATTCAATTGATCATACCACACTGCTTAGGATAACACCAGAGTTTAATGCTTTGGTTAAGAAGTATTTAGATGATGCCCGTTATATTATTGAGGTAGACGAATAAAATGAGGTACCTCTGCCAAATTCCAGTCAATCACCAGTCCTTTTGCTAAAGACTTTGCAATTTCTTCACCGTACAAATGCTCTGAAAGATAAAGGGCAGCTTCAAAACTTTTTGCTCCGCCGGCAGAGGTAATATATTTACCGTCATGTACAAAAAGAACACTATCTTTTACTTCTAGGCTCGGGAACATTTTCTTATACATTTCAATATCGGAAGGAAAGGTTGTAGAGGCAACCCCATGCAGTAAACCTGCTTTCGCTAGAACGAAAGCACCATCACAATGAGAGGTCATATAAAGTGCTTGCCTATCAACTTTTTTGATAAAGTCTAACATCACGGTATCTTTTAAATCTGAATCTAGATGGTGTTCCGCACTGGGAATCACTAAAATATCAATGTTTGGGAGTGAATCCGTGGTGTAGTCAAAATCCGGTAAAATTCTGACACCTTCAAAGGAAACAATTGGATCCAAGGTGTTGGCAACGGTAAAGGTATTCATCGCTTTTATACCCTTTCTATATTGCGTATGCTGAAAAATATCATAAGGTGCTGTGAACTCTGTATTGTAAACTCCATCCATGATTAAAAATGCAACGTTGTATCGGTTCTTTTGAAGTTCCGGGAATACTCTTATTTCTTCTGTGTTTATACTTTCTTTTTTCTTGTTACAAGAAAAAATTAGCAGAAGCGATACGATGATGAAGAAGAGCTGTTTCATGAAAAAACTGTTTGAAATGCTCAAAGTACAATACCCATGGTGAAAAATAAAATACATTCGTTGTATTTTTGAAGTATGCGATACTTATTGATGTTTTTACTGTTAAGTTTTATGGCCTGTGGTAAGGGAAAAAAATATCATGAGGCCAAAACTCAAAATGTAGCTGTTAATTCAGACGCGATAAAGACTATTTTAAAGTTTCAAAAGGAATTGGATGCGGAATACAAGAATCCAGAAACCTCTCCACTACCGGACAGGTATAGAAAAGATTTTGAGGGATTGGATTTCTTTTCGCCAGACACCAATTATACCGTAGTTGCGAGATTTGAAAGAACGCCTGACGCAATTCCGTTTTTATTGTCAACAACTACAAATGAAAAAACGGAAGAGGTGGTTTACGGAATTGCACATTTTGAACTCAATGGCAAAACGCATCAATTGGAAATATACCAAAGCCCAGAATTGATAAAACAAGAAAAGTATCGAGATTATTTATTCTTGCCATTTTTAGATGAGACGAATGGAACCGAAACCTATGGTGGTGGTCGCTATATTGATTTAAGTATTCCAGAAGCAGATACGATACTAATAGATTTCAACAAAGCCTATAATCCGTACTGTGTGTATAATAAAAAATACTCCTGCCCTCTAGTGCCAAGGCAAAATTATTTGAAAACTAGAGTGTTGGCAGGAGTACGGGATTTTGTTAAAAAGTAAAATCCCTCAACGAACCGCCGAGGGATTTATAATCATTCTTTTAATCAAAGCGAATTAGAAAGAATATACCGCTGCCAAAAGAAATGAGGCTAAATTAGAACTTGAGTCTAAATCACCAGTTAAAAATGGTTCTTGATCATTGCCCACACTGTCTAATCTTAGTTCTGGTTTAATTATCAAGTCTCCAATTGTCGCACTTCCTGTTAAAGTGAGTGCAAAAACGCTCCCATCTCCATCAGCGTCATTGCCAATTCCGACGTCAAAACCTTCAGTTACAGCAAAATATTCACCTCTCAATCCTATTGCAAAATTTTCTGAGGTATTCAATTGAGGATATAGTGCCACACCATAAAACCCTGATCCATCGGTATCTTGGTAAGTAGCATTAATACCCAAAAAGAAATCATCAGAAACGTCAAAACCTCCGGTGTAGTCAATTTGAAAAAGTGCTTTCAAATCTGTGTCTACCAATTGTGTTCCATCAAAGAACTCCGTATCACCTTGTTTTCCATACAAAAGATTTAGATACTGCCCTGAATATCCTAATTGTGCACCAAAAGATAATGAGCTAAAAGGATTTATGTCGGTAAAATCAGTCGGATTTAATACTGCTAACATGGCACTCCAGTCATTTCCCAAATCAAAATCAGCTTTTATACCTGCGTGTGAAAATGGTCCATAAGAGAACATATAGGAAGTGCTGTAGTTGAAATTTGCGGAAGGCGAAATCACTTCATATCCAAGAAATGTGTTGAAATTACCAAAAGTAAGGGTTGTACTTTCGCTTACATTCCAATATACATAAAGCTGATTAACAATATTAGCGGAGCCAAATGGAGAGCCAAAAACTGCTTCTTCCCCTCTTGGGCCAAATACTAAATCAGCAACAAAACCTACTTTTTCACCTTCATAAGCAGCAATTAAATTGGCCATCCCTAAGGCAAAACCGGGTCTGTTGGCGAAAGATGTTCCTGGTGCAGTTGGATCTGCAATAACATTACCGTTGGCATCTGGAATAAACTTATTCAATCCATTAAGGTTAGCCCTGTAATAAGCGTCTACAGTACCTGAAAAGCTAAACTTGTTATCTTTCTCTTCCTCTTGTGCAAAAAGTCCGGTTGTTGCTATTGCAAATGCAGATAAAAATAATTTTTTCGCGTAATTTGTATTAATAATCGTTTTCATAATTTCAAATG
>CAYGUO010000205.1:0-4748 GCA_964353095.1 uncultured Flavobacteriaceae bacterium
GTGGTTATACCAACTGCGTTTGTTAAGAATAATGAAATTGACACATTGTTATTAAAAAGAAATTTCAAAGAATATGGTATCCCTAATTTTACTATACTACATTCAAATGACTCTATTGAGGTAAATACGGATGATTTTATTAAGCCAATTAAAGAAGCAACAGGGGTCTATTTTACTGGAGGCAGACATTGGAAAATAGCAAATAGTTATTTAAACACCAAAGTACATAAAGAACTATTAAAATTGTTAGATAGAGGTGGCGTTATCGCAGGTTCGTCCGCTGGCGCAACAATACAAGGTTCCTATTTAGCAAGAGGAGACACAAAAAACAATCAAATAATGATGGGAGACCACGAAATTGGATTCGGATTTATTTCAAATATTGCAATTGACCAACACGTCTTAAGTAGAAATCGACAGTTTGATATGTTTACAATCTTAGAGCAGAAACCTGAACTTTTGGGTGTCGGAATTGATGAGCGTACCGCTATTATTGTTAAAGGGGATATTCTCGAAGTCATCGGAGAAAGTTATGTTATTATCTACGACGAATCATTTTGGTCCGTAGAGTCTAATCCATTTGATGAGGAAACTCATAAAAAATTACCGAATAAAAATCAATTATTCTATTTTTTAAAAAGCGGAGATAAATATAATTTAAGAGAAAGAAAAGTCATTCGGAACTGAACATTTTGCATAGTCATAGTAGCTAACAAAGAACTGAGGTAAAAAACAAGTCTTTTCTTCTTTAATTTGAGACACTAGCTATTGAGATGGGATTTTGCTTTAATCGGGGAAAAGAAAATAAAAATATTAGGTAAATGATTAACTTCGATATCGTATTAAAAGAAATCCACTAAAAACTAAAATACGCTATGATGTCTTCAACCGTCACACCTTTTCACGTTGCCATACCCGTTCACAACCTTGCGGAATGTAGAACTTTTTATAGAGAAGTGCTAGACTGTGAAGAAGGCAGAAGTAGCGACCATTGGGTAGATTTCAACTTATTCGGTCATCAGGTAGTCATTCATTTTAAAGAAAAGTCTGAAGAGCAACTTCATACCAACGCTGTAGATGGCAAAAATGTACCGGTACCCCATTATGGTGTTGTACTCCCTTGGGAAACCTTTGAGTCTTTTTCTAAAGACCTGAAAGCCAAAGGCGTTGAATTTGTTATTGAGCCTTATATTCGATTTGCGGGAGAAGTTGGTGAACAGGCCACTATGTTTTTCTTGGACCCCGCTGGAAATGCGCTAGAATTCAAGGCCTTTAAAGATATGGGGCAGCTGTTTGCCAAATAAAGCTTTACCTACTCCGCTGCTGCCAAGGTTTTAAAAGCCATAGACAAAACACTATCATTTAACGATTCAAAATCTTCTAGGGTATTCAATACCTCAATATCAACTGGAGTACCTTGGCCTTCATAGTTGTTCCTATTAACATCATAATACCGTTGGTTGCTCAATGTTAATTTCCAACCGTTGGGTAAGGTTTTGTTATACAAATCAGAATAAGAACCATTTGATGCTTCACCAATTAGGGTCACATTTTCCAATGGTGCCATCATCATACAAAGTACATCTGCTGCGCTTACCGTCACGTCATTGGTAAGCAATATTACTGGTTTTAAAAATGGCTTTGTACCTGTTGGTTTGATATACTTTGTCTTTAACGGACCAAACTTTTGGTTCTTTCTGGTCTGCTTGTAAAATCCATCTATTTTTTCTGTCACAAAACGACCGGCAACAGTTTGTGAGAACGCATCGTCCCCTCCAATATTAAATCGAACATCTAAAATAATCGCATCCAGATTTTGAAAGGTATCAAAAATCAAATCCAACTGCTTGTTTAAGGAGGCACCTTTCATCTTAGCCATGGTGCTAAAACTTCTCATAAACCGTAGATAACCAACTTTGCCATTATCTGAATAGCTAAATAATTTCTCATCTCTAAACGTTGGCCCTATTTCTTTTAATTCCTTAAAACCATGTTCAGCAAGGGTTGCAGCAACCATTTTTTTAAATTGAGGTTTTCTATCCTTTTTTTTCAGGGTCTTTAATTCGTTTATGATTCTGGAAGTTCTACTGGCAGAAAAAGCCGAATCAATTTTCTTTGCCCTTAAACTAACATGTCCGTCATGTAAAGGCTTGAGCATTTTTTCAAAAATGGAATATAACTGCGCCTCTGAAGTAGCAGCTGTAATTTGAGGTCTATATTCTTCCCTTACTAAATTCCAATCAATTTTTTTCTCTTCAAACGAAGCATAATTTTCATTAAAAATGTCCCACAAAGCGTCAAAATTCTTCAACGCCTCATTTTGACCTAGCCCAACTAGGGTGAAAAAACAAAACACTGTGAGGGTAATAAGGCTCTTAAGGGTTGTTCTTATTTTCATTGAAACAAATTGATTATCAGGTTGTGGGTCAATATGAGGGTTTTTCTGTCGTATCAACCCAGAACAATACCTTTTCTCCTTACCCAGAAATACGCAAAAATAATATTGGGCACCCAGCACAACCATGCCACTATCTTATAGGCAGGCAAAAACGCCCCAAAAGCTATGGTCAACAAAGGAAGCCAAATTCGTAAGGTTACCGCGGCAAAACAAGCTGCATAACTATAGATCATCATTCCCTCATGTAAGGCAATATCACCCTTTTTAATTGCCGTATAGGCCTTAAAAGTAGTGAGTAACCAAACAATGCCCAGGCCTAAAAACCCAAATGTGGTGATGTACCCACCCGTAGCGTAAAAGGCAATATAAACCCCGCAACAACCGCTAACTAAGGCGGATACTACATACACCCGACCTAGATTTCTATGTAATTGTAATCGTTTAGCCCTTAGTTTTTCACTGAATTGAGACCAACCTACCATTAGGGCTATACCACCAAAAGTAACATGTCCGTAAAAACCGATATTCCAAATAACATCGCCCAAAAGCGCTGCACTCTTTGATAACCGTAACGAAAACTCGCCATCTTGAAAGGCATAATAAATGTACAATAACGGATACAGACCTACCCCGATTGCCATAAAGGCAAATACAAACCATGCAACCCTATTTGAAGTATTTTTCATGACTTATTGATATCTCCAACTGGTTAAATCAGCTCCTTTAGGGGCGCTTTCAGCAATACGCTTCATTATCTTAGGCACATACATACTATTGTAGCGCATTCGTGTAATATGGTTTGGTAGATCAGAATCCCCATTCCAGCAGTGCTCTGCGCGGTCTCCGTACAATACTTCACCATCATAGTAAGGTTCTGTGGTCTGCTCTAAAAAGTCTTCCATTAAATAGACCGCATTGTTCAAGTAATAATTGTCCATATCGCCGCAATAGATATGAATTTTCCCTTTTAGATTATCACCTAGTTTGTCCCAATCACGTTCTAAAATATACCTTAAATCAAAATTCTCTTTCCAGTATGCTGCGACTTCAGCATTAATATCACCTGTTCGTTTATCCCATATTCGCTGCGGATATCCTTCTTCATTCTGAGGGGAATAGGTTGCTTCCCAAATATCCCACTGTTGGCCAGACCTTGATTTTGTCCCCAATACCAACTCCAAATGATTTTCATCTTTAATGGTTGATGAAATATTGCCTAAATAATCACGACGGGCCGGAACCTCCAACTGCTTGTTTTCACTCTTGTAATAGTATGCATTTTCATCCTCATAAATATTGGTCAAACAATAGGCCCTAAAATCAATTGGGTCAGGACAGGCCGCAAAGCAGCCGTTATATTCTTCAGGGTACTTTACTTGCACTGCCAATGCTTCCCAACCTCCGGTAGAGCCACCGTATAAAAACCGTGACCAACCTTCGCCCATACCTTGAAACTCCTTTTCGATATGAGGAATCAATTCATACGTAATCGCATCTCCATAAGGCCCTTGACTAGCGGAGTTTACCGCATACGAATCATCATAATAAGGTGTTGGATGTTGAATTTGAATAATTAAAAACCGAGGGAAATCGGGTTCATTCCAACGTTTGTAAAAGTCATGGGCTTCTTGCTCTTGTATGATATTATAACCCTCCACATCAAAACGAGCAGAATATTCAGGTTTTGTTTCTGGATCGGGTGGTGTCGTTCTGAATCCTCCAAAATCCGAAGGAAAATGCCCTTGAAAAACCATTAAGGGATACTTGGCCTCAGGATGTTCCTCAAAACCTTTAGGCAATAAAATGTGAGCTCCTAAATACATATCACGACCCCAAAATTCAGATAATTTTTCCGACTTTATTTTTATGTGCTTGATCCACTCGGTATCTTCTGGTTCTTCAATTGGTGGAATTACCTGATCCATAACCACGGATAGATTTTGAATTCCATTTTCAGCAATAGTAATTTTAAAAGGTTCGCTATAGAGATTGCCAGGTGACCTATTCCATTGTTGGCCTTCCCCATTGTCCATTGGTAGTTTTACGGTATGACCGGTGGACAGCTTAAAGGTTTCATACGTATGCAACAAGGCTTGCACATCATATTCGCCAGCTGGTATATCTTTTAAACTTGAATAAGGAAAACCAAATACAGCGTCGTCAAACACATACTCCTCCCCGGGACTCATATTCTCCGCATCCATACCAAAAATTATTTGGGCGTCTAAGCCAGAATTTATTTGAAACCGAGGCTCTTTTTCATTATTTGTAGAGAGCATTAAAAGCAATCGACCATCTAAAGTATTTGCATTTGCACTTTCCGAGAAGGACACCTTTATACTATTTTGAT
>CAYGUO010000206.1:0-4746 GCA_964353095.1 uncultured Flavobacteriaceae bacterium
AATATCTACAAAACCAACTTACTAATGGAAACTATAATAATTATTGTCTTTTTGGCTGGGTATTTAGCCATAACCCTTGAGCATAATCTTAAAATTGACAAACTAATTCCAGCACTTGCCATGATGGCCATTCTTTGGGCTATCATAGCACTTACCCACATGGATGTTTTTGAGGTAAACGCCGAGTTGAAACAATTGGAACCCTCTCATATTGAAGAAATATTGCTGCATCATCTAGGGAAAACAGCAGAGATTATAGTCTTTTTATTGGGCGCAATGACCATTGTTGAAATCATTGATTATTTTGATGGTTTTGCTACGATAAAGGGATATATAAAGACAAGGAGCAAGGGCAGGTTATTGTGGATATTTTCCATTTTAGCCTTTATTCTATCAGCAATCATTGATAACCTTACTGCTACAATTGTTTTGATTACAATTTTGCAAAAAGTAATTAAAGATCGAGAGACCCGTTTATGGTTTGCGGGGTTAATTATTATCAATGCCAACGCTGGTGGTGCATGGTCGCCAATTGGTGATGTTACAACTACCATGCTGTGGATTGCTGATAAGGTGTCCGCTGGGTCACTTGTATTACATGTTTTGTTGCCATCAATCGTATGTATGGTAGTGCCTACATTTGTTGCCAGCAGGTTTAAAGTTTTTAGGGGAGAAGTTGATATTGATGAAAATGTGGAAGCTTCTAAATCAAAATACGGTCCTATAATGTTGTATTTAGGCCTTGGAGCAATCGTTTTTGTGCCCTTTTTCAAAACAATCACACACTTACCTCCTTACGTAGGCATGATGCTTTCACTGGCCATCGTGGCAACATTTGCTGAGATTTATAGTAATTCAAAATTTGCGATAAGTTCCGCAATTGATGATGATCACCATGAATCTGCCCAGCATAGCCCTGTTCACTCGGCCTTAACAAAAATTGAACTGCCAAGTATCTTATTTTTCTTAGGTATTCTGTTAGCTGTCGCAGCATTGGAATCTTTAGGTTTTCTCTTTAATTATGCAGAAAGTTTAAACGAAGCAATTCCACAAACTGATATCGTTGTTCTTTTATTAGGTATTGGCTCAGCGGTAATTGACAATGTGCCTCTTGTTGCCGCAAGTATTGGTATGTTTTCAGAACCAGGTGATAGCCCACTTTGGCACTTTATAGCATACTCTGCCGGTACAGGCGGTAGTATGTTAATTATTGGCTCTGCAGCAGGTGTTGTTGCAATGGGTATGGAGAAAATTGATTTCTTCTGGTACCTAAAGAAAATCGCTTGGTTGGCCTTCATCGGATTTATCTCTGGAGCTCTTGTTTTTATTGCTTTACGTGATTTAGTACTTGATGTATAATTTTATCCTGAAATCTCCGTTATAAAAGCAATTTAAATTGGGGATCACTTATGGTATTATTTCAAGATCAGATAACTTCTGAAGAACTGGCTGATGCAGTCTCGGAAGAAAAGACACTTTCAGTAGTAGATTTAATCCTTAACGGTGGTGCAGCAAGCACTATTATCGTTGGGGTGCTGTTTGTACTTCTTTTCGTTGCGTTATATATTTATTTTGAACGAACTTTCGCAATCAACGCAGCTTCTAAAATTGATAAAAACTTCATGAATCAAATACGGGATCATGTGATGAGCGGTAGGTTAGAGGCGGCAAAACTATTATGTGCCCAAACCGATTCTCCAGTAGCTCGGTTGACCGAAAAAGGAGTTTCGAGAATTGGGAAGCCATTGGATGATATCAATACAGCCATTGAAAACGCCGGTACACTTGAAGTTTACAAATTAGAGAAGAATGTTAATATTCTTGCAACCGTAGCAGGTTCAGCACCCATGATAGGTTTCTTAGGTACCGTAATAGGTATGATTTTAGCGTTCCATCAAATGGCAAGCAGCGGTGGACAGGCAGAAATGGGTTCCTTAGCATCTGGTATTTATACGGCCATGACCACTACGGTAGCTGGATTAATTGTAGGTATTATTGCGTATATCGGTTACAATCATCTGGTCAACAGAACCGATAAGATTGTGCATAAGATGGAGGCGAATGCGGTGGAGTTTTTAGATCTTCTAAACGAACCTATTTAGCATATCAGCATATGAAATTGAAAGGAAGAAATAAGGTAAGTCCTGATTTTAGCATGTCTTCAATGACTGATATCGTGTTTTTGTTATTGGTCTTCTTTATGTTGACATCAAATGCACCAAATGCACTAGATTTACTTTTGCCAAAGGCTAAAGGAAAATCTACCAACACACAAAATGTTTCGGTCACCATAGACAAAAACTTGAAGTACTTTGTGAACAACGAACAGATTAACGGAGAATACATTGAAATTGAACTAAGAAAAGCACTAAAAGGTCAAGAAAAACCTACGATAATTCTAAGAGCAGAAGAGAGCGTGGCGATAAAAGAAGCCGTAAACGTGATGGATATTGCAAATAGGAACAACTACAAGGTAATACTGGCTGTGCGACCCAAATAATGTCGTTTTTAGATACGAGACACAAGAAAAAATCATTTACGCTTACAACATTGTTGTTAAGCGTTCTTTTGTTACTGCTTTTTTATATCGGCCTTACGTATTTAGACCCACCGGAAGAAAATGGTATCGCCGTGAACTTTGGCACTATGGATTATGGTAGTGGCAATAAGCAACCAAAACAAAAAATAAAATCGGAGCCTTTAGACATTCCAGAGCCTCCAAACGAACCAGAAAAGGTACAAGAGGAGGTTAAAGAAGTTGAGGAGCAACCTGTTGTTGAAGAAGAGGTAATAGAAAAGCCAACGGAAAAGGTTTTGACGCAAGAAAGTGAAGAATCTATCCGCATCAAACAGCAAAAAGAGGCTAAACGCCAAGCGGAAGCTAAAGCTGCCAAGGTAAAGGCCGAGGCAGAACGTAAAGCCCTAGAGAAACAGCAGGCTGAAGAGCGGCTAAGAAAAGAGCAAGAAGCTAAAAAAGAAAAGTTGGATGCCATGATGGGTGGTATTGGTCAATCAGACGGTAAAGAAACCGGTAGTGAGGGTGATGATAATAGGGCAGGTGATAAGGGGCAGCCGGATGGTAATCCTTATGCTACCAGTTACTACGGAACACCAGGCAGCGGAGCAGGAACAGGTGGCTATGGCTTAAATGGCAGGTCGCTGGTCAACAAAGGAAAGGTGCAACAAGAGTGCAATGAAGATGGCCGTGTGGTAGTGCGTATTGTGGTTGATAGAAACGGAAAGGTGATAAAAGCAACTCCTGGTGTTAAAGGAACAACCAATAATGCTCCTTGTCTGCTTGAACCCGCACGTAAGACTGCTTTTTTACATAAGTGGAATTTAGATTCAGGAGCCCCATCACAACAAATAGGTTTTGTGGTCGTCAACTTTAAGTTGGGTCAATAATGACATACCAAGAAACGCTTGATTGGATGTTTGCCCAGCTTCCCATGTATCAACAAAAAGGAATAGCTGCGCTAAAGAATAAACTAGAGAATATTCAAAATTTTTCTACCGAATTAGGGAATCCCGAAAGGCAATTTAAAAGTATTCATGTAGCAGGCACCAATGGTAAGGGGTCTAGTTGCCACATGCTTGCCTCTATTCTACAAGAAGCAGGATATAAAGTTGGGCTGTACACTTCCCCTCATCTAAAAGACTTTAGAGAGCGCATAAAAATCAATGGCAAAAAAGCAAGTAAACGCTATGTTACCGATTTTATTGAAAAGAACAAAGGGTTTCTAGCGTATAACAAACTCTCTTTTTTTGAAATGACCGTTGGTATGGCATTTTCATATTTTGCCCACGAAAAGGTAGATATCGCTATTGTAGAAGTTGGTTTGGGGGGTCGATTGGACTCTACGAACATTATCCTTCCTGAAGTGTCTTTAATAACCAATATAGGATTGGACCACGTGCAAATATTAGGCGATACCCTTGAGAAAATTGCAATGGAAAAGGCAGGGATTATAAAACGAAATGTACCAGTTGTTATTAGTGAAAGGCAAGCGGAGACTACTATGGTGTTCAACTTAATTGCCAATCAACTAAGATCTAAAATTGTTTTTGCAGATGAGGTTGAAGTCAATCGTTTTAGCACGGATTTGTTAGGGGCGTATCAACAGCAGAATATAAAAGGTGTTCTAGTCTGTTTGAAACAATTACAAGGTTTTAACATTGCGAAAGGTCATATCAAAAAAGGGTTAAAGAATGTTGTAAAGAATACAGGCTTATTAGGGAGATGGCAGGTTTTAGGAGAAAAACCCTTACTAATTTGTGACACGGCGCACAATAAAGAGGGATTAAAATTGGTTTTAGCCCAAATAGCGGAGCAGAAGTATAAGCAATTGCATCTGGTTTTAGGGTTTGTTGATGATAAAAATCTTGATGATATCATTCCATTATTCCCTAAGGATGGCATGTATTATTTTGTGAAACCAGTAGTACCTAGGGGCTTGGATACCCACAAACTAAAAGCCATTTTTGAAAAAAATGGATATATTGGAAATGGCTATGATTCTGTAAAGAAGGGTTTGAAAAGAGCCTTAAAAAAAGCTAATAAAAATGATTTTATCTATGTTGGCGGAAGCACTTTTGTGGTAGCAGAAGTAGTTTGAATTTTTTATGTCATTTTGTTTCAAGTAAAGAAAAAATGGTGCTATATTTGCACTCCTTATTTGAGAAATCAAATTCGGGCGCTTAGCTCAGTTGGTTCAGAGCACCTCGTTTACACCGAGGGGGTCGGGG
>CAYGUO010000207.1:0-4662 GCA_964353095.1 uncultured Flavobacteriaceae bacterium
CCACACAAGGTTTTAAACCTAAATCAATCGCCTTTTGCAATACAAAACGCGTCTGTGGCATTGGCCCTTCAAAGGCATCAACCAATAGCAAAACCCCATCAGCCATGTTCAGCACACGCTCCACTTCTCCACCAAAATCGGCGTGACCAGGTGTATCGATGATATTAATTTTTGTTTCTTTATAAACCACGGAAACGTTTTTAGAGGTAATAGTAATTCCTCTTTCCCGCTCCAAGTCATTATTATCCAAAATCAAGTCACCTTTGTTCTCATTCTCGCGAAACAACTGACAGTGGTACATGATTTTATCAACCAGGGTAGTTTTACCGTGGTCAACGTGCGCAATAATTGCAATATTCTTGATTTTAGACATAACCTTATTTTAAGGCTGCAAAGATACTGCTAATTTTTACTTGTAAAACAAAGGCTATGTTATTTTTATCTTATTGATTTTTAAATAGTTATAATATCCAATAAAACCAAGGTTTAAAAATGAACAACCAAATAACACTAGTTCTCTTTAAAGTATACTGCTTTATTTTTTCTTTTGGTTGCTACCCAACCGATTTTTAGGTTTAAAATAGGGCCGTAACCAGAAGGAATGCCATCACCCAAATAATAACCCACACCCGAAGAAACGTCAAAATTAAGACCACTTTCAAAAGTTCGCTGAATTCCGTAAATCAACCCATAATATCCTACGTTAAAATCATCTGAAGGTATGTTGGTAGCAAAAATCAACTGGTTAAAATAAATAGAACGCGCCGCACCAATATAATTGCCAGAATTGCCTGCAATCACTTTATCCTTCTTGATTCTTCTATCAAGGTTATGGTAAAACCGGTATTCTGTATTTAGGGCAAGACCAAAAGCATAGCCCTCTTCATAATAAGCGAGTCCTAATCCAACACCACCAACGGCGGTTTGGTTTCTAAAAATACCAATCTCAAAGTCTATACCTGGACTGAATAAATTGAATTTGACTTGAACATTTTCAACAATTTTTGGTTTCGAGCCTTTTTCGCTAAGTAGTTGCGATTGCAATTGATAATGACTAAAAAATAATAGTAAAAGAAAAAGTAGCTTTTTCAAGAGTAAACATTTTTGCGGTTTTTCAAACTTAAAGCATCAAAGCTTATTCTTTAGGATGTTTAAAAAAACTTTATGAAACAGGTTTCCCTTTATTTACCCACACACCAGCGCTTTTCGCTTACTATCCAACCAATGCTAAGGTTGACCACAGGGTAAATAGCTCCTTTAAATGGCCCAACATAATATGCCGCACCAGCATCTATTGAAAAACTAAAACCTGAATTATAGCTTCGTTGTATCCCATAAACCAGCCCGCCGTAGCCATGAACACCATCCACAATTTCGTTATTGACAACACGCGCATCTGGCGATAAAACAGCTATCGTAGGGGCAAAATAATCAGCAGAATTACCATAAATCTGTCTTCTCTTTCTCGCCCGTTTTTCAAAATTATAATAGAATCTAGTTTGAGCAGTGAGTGCGGGAAAAAAATCAAACTCTTTATAAGGTTCTGAAAGTGCGGGGTCAATGGCCAATTGCCATGCTACACGAATATTAAGTGTCTGATTGACGCCAATACCCATCTCATACTCAAGACCTGGGTTGATCACATTTATTTTCCATTGTCTAATCTCACAATTTTTACCGAATTGTGCATGTATGGAACCAAGGGTAAAACAAAAAATCAAAAGAATAATTCTTTGCATAGTAGGTGAATTCTGTTATTATGATAACACTTACTTAATCAAAATAGTATTTTTACTAAAAATAATCTCCGATGCAACTGAGTCTCATTCCACAAATAAAACACACCGATGCAAATAATTTTTTTCTTTTATCTGGCCCATGTGCGATTGAAGGGGAAGACATGGCATTGCGAATTGCCGAAAAAGCAATTACAATAACAGATCATTTAAAAATACCGTATGTATTCAAAGGGAGTTTTAAAAAAGCCAACCGTAGTCGATTGGACTCCTTTACAGGAATTGGAGATGAAAAGGCACTAAAAATATTAAGAAAGGTTTCTGAAACCTTTGAGGTACCCACGGTTACGGATATTCATACCGAGCAGGACGCAGCGATGGCCGCGGAGTATGTTGATGTTTTACAAATTCCTGCTTTTCTAGCACGCCAAACAGACTTATTGGTTGCTGCTGCCAATACAGGGAAGACGGTAAACATTAAAAAAGGGCAATTTATGAGTCCGGAAAGCATGAAACATGCTGTGACGAAAATTACGGAAACTGGTAATGAACAAGCTATTATTACCGATAGGGGCACTATGTTTGGGTATCAAGATATGATTGTTGACTTTAGGGGCATACCGACCATGAAGCAGTATGCCCCAGTAGTTTTAGATGTTACGCATTCGCTTCAACAACCCAACCAAACTTCTGGAGTGACGGGCGGCAGACCAGCATTAATAGGAACCATGGCCAAAGCAGGAATTGCAGCAGGGGTAGATGGCCTATTCATTGAAACTCATTTTGACCCTGCCAATGCCAAGAGTGATGGTGCCAATATGTTAGACTTAAGCCTATTGGAAAAATTATTAGGGGATTTGGTGGCAATACGGAAGGTAGTTAATCGTTTATAAAACCTATAGTTTTTGATTTTATGTGTAAATACATTTTCACCCTATTATTTTTATTTTACGCTTTAGACAATCATGGACAAACTGATTTAAGCCAAATACATCAAACTGATATCGACTTAAAACGGTATGAAAAAGATACAACGGCCAATGCCGTTGTAATTTATGAAAAAGGAGATTTTAAATTTCATCTGATTGATCAGAATATATTTTTAATAAAAGAATATGTAGTCAAACTTAAAATTTTTAATAGTAAAGGGTTTGACAATGCCAATATTGAAATTCCTCTTTATAAAACCTCAGACAAAAAAGAGGAAGCTTATGATATCAAGGGAATTACACACAATGGGATTGTAAAAACCGGTTTACAACAAAAAGATATTTTTGAGGTAGACCAAAGTGAGAATTGGTACTCAAAAAAATTCACCTTACCCAATGTACAAGAAGGAGCAGTTATCCAATATTCTTACAAAGTAAAAACTCCATTTTTCTTTAATTTGGATGGATGGAATTTTCAATCTGACATCCCAAAGATATATAGCGAATTTAATGCTGAAATTCCTGGTATATATTTCTACAATCGAAGTTTATACGGTGGTTTACCGCTTACAATTAAAGAAAATCAAATTAAAAGTAGATGCTTTGATGTTGGTGCGGCTAACCCGATAGTTGATTGTGAGGTAATTAAATATGCAATGAAACATATACCTGCTTTTAATAGTGCAGAAGAATATATGTTGGCATCTTCCAATTACATATCAAGGTTAGATTTTGAATTGGCAACACATTACCGCTACGACGGCACCAAAAAAGAGTATACAAAAACATGGAAATCCGTTGACTCAGAATTCAAAAAAGATAAAGATATTGGTAGACAGCTTGTCAAAAATTCCTTTTTCACAAAACAATTTGAAGAAAACAATTTACAAGATGGTAATGACTTAAAGACTGCTCAAAACATCTTTGATTTTGTAAAAAGACATTTTACCTGGAACGGGAATTACGGTATTTATAAAAATATCAGGGTCAAAGAAGCTTTTAATGACAAAGTCGGCAACATAGGTGAAATCAACATTTCGTTAATTAACCTTCTTAATGCGGCAGATATCAAGACTAACTTGATGCTTATTTCTACACGTAAACATGGATTACCAAAAAAGACCCAACCTGCAATTACCGATTTTAACTATGTTATTGCAAGAGCTGAAATTGAAGGCAAGGTCTACCTTTTAGATGCATCAGAAAAATTAACCCCCTTTGGCATGCTACCCTTCAAGTGTTTAAACCATTATGGTAGAGTGATGGATTTTAAAAAAGATAGTTACTGGCAAGATATTTTGCCAGAAATTAAAAATAAAGTCATTATTAGGGGGAATGCCTCGTTAGACATTGATAACGGTGAAATTAAAGGAAAAATTAGAGAAATTAATCAAGGGTACAAAGCAATAGCAAAATATTCATTTTTGCAGTCTAAAACAGAAGTAGCATATTTAAACGAAATTGAAAACTCATCCATTACAGATTTCTACATTAATGATTATAATTTAGAAGATGAAAGAAGCAACGACAAAATCTTAATGCAGTCTTATGATTTTGTTATCGAGAATGCATTAAAGAATGACAATATTTATCTTAATCCTATTTTGATAAAATATTTTACCACCAATCCCTTTATAAGTTCATCGCGCAATTTTCCAATAGATTTTGGTTATCCATTTAGCTATGAATATAGTATTTCAATGAATCTACCAGAAAATTATCAAATAGCTTCAATACCAGAAAACAAGGCAATATCATTACCGAATGGTGGTGGTATTTTAGATTTTAGCTGTGAAGTTCAAAATCAACAATTAAAAATTCGCTTTTTATTTCAAATAAAAAATACTCATTTCCAGCCAGAAAGCTATCAGTTTTTGAAAGCGTTTTATAGTGAAGCCATCGATATATCAAAAAATACCATTGTGAGTTTGAAAAAGATGTAGTTATATTTTTTTATAAAACCCTTTCATTCGTTTGATATAGGCTTCTTTTAAAAC
>CAYGUO010000208.1:0-4642 GCA_964353095.1 uncultured Flavobacteriaceae bacterium
TCAAATGAGCTTTGTGTCTTCATATCAGTCATCTAAGAATCAAATTTAGAGCCCTCCCATTCAACACCTTCAGGAAAAAGTTCAGATTGTCTTTTTCGCATTTCCGAGGCAATCAAAGCACTTTGTCCTCCTTTTTCTTCAAGTTTAGAAATGATATTCAGATAACTTTTTTCATCTCTGTTTTGGCTGAGTTTGAAAACATTTTCAATAGTTTCAGCCTTAATTTCAAAACCTACAATGGCCGGCATCATTTTATTCAAAAAACTATCGGGAAGGTTATCGTAGATTGTCAACGATTGTGTATTGTCTTTTTCAAACTTTAAAGTCAGTTTTCTCATAAAGTCAACGAGTTCTTCATCTGTCATAAAATTGAGTTTACCAGCTATGTGAACGCTCATATAATTCCAAGTAGAACCTATGTGAGGATTGCTATACCAAGAGGCACTTACATAACAACTCGGACCATTAAATAAAAGTAGTCCATTGGGGTTTTCAAGGAAAGCCTTATGGTGGTCGGTTTTTCGCATAATGTGTCCTTGCAAAAACAGTGCTCCATCCCTTTCTTCGAGCAAAACGGGAATTTGTGTTGCTACTTGTTTACCTGACAAAAAACTACCTGTCATCAAAGCAAACGGATTTTGCTCTATGAAATCTAGAATGGTTTGCCTGTCTTTTTCTTTGAAGTATGAGAAATTATACATATTGCTATATTATTTGTCTGAAATTGTTAGCTGTTGATTTTCTTTATTACTTCTTTTTATTTTGTAGAGATAGAGTCCTATACACATCAATGAAATACATATTAATGTTATAGGCATCCAAGTCATAGCTGCCCATAACCAACGAACTTCTTCTTCATTACCTCTAAATGGTAAACAAAGGACTAACAGGAACATTGCGAAATACAATAAAGTATTTTTCATAATACATTTAATTTTAAGTGATTAATTATGAGTGCAATTTCTTTATTGGCATCAATTTGAACAAATAATCAGGGGTTGATAAAGGGTTGATTTTAAAATATAGTACCGATTTTCAATTATCTATTTTTGACTTTAACGCTCTCCTGCTTTTAATATTTAGCTTTTTATATAGCTGATTTATGTGTGTTTTAAGTGTACTTTGTTCAATAAATAGCTCGGTCATTATTTCCTTATTTGTCTTTCCTGAAATTATCAAGTCATACACTTCTCTTTGTCTCTCAGTCAACTCCTCAACTAAGGTGCTAAACTCGGTACTTTTATCTTTAGACAAATCCTTTATTTGGCTTGAGAGGCTTAAAAACTTCTTTTCGTTAATCCGAAAATAGATGGCAACTAAGAATAAGCTTGCTGTTATTAACAAAGTTATAAGGGCTGGATAGTTATGTAAAATCAATTTAACATCTCCGTTACTTCCTCTTATTGAAATGGCTATGGATGATACTATAATGGCTACTACCAAAAGATATTTATGGTATTTTGCAAGTATATTTTTTATTTTCATCGATAGGTTATTTTTAGTTTTTTTATCATCATTTAATTCGTCAAATGAATATGGGAGATGTGTCGTTCTCTAATGACCGCCAACAATTTTGATAGAGTCATTGATGATATCTTATTTATGTAGTCTAAGATAAAAAAAACAAGAGATTTGCTAAACGGTAATAGCCAATCACAACATATAGCCAAAAACAATACTTAAAAGAATCGACTATAGGCATCATCAATGTTAACATAACGCAAAAAAATAAAAGGAGCATGTATTTGCGCTATAAGAGCATTACTTTTAAACATCCTAAAAAGTATATAAAACAAAAATCTACATATTATGAGTGACCCACACAATGCAAATGGAGACATCAGTAAATGTCCCTTTTTTGCCGGTACAACCAAAAAAACAGGTGGCCAAGGCGTTAAAAACCGTGATTGGTGGCCAAATGAGCTAAAATTGAATATTTTACGCCAACATTCAGAAGCTTCTAACCCAATGGGTGAAGATTTTGATTATGCAGCAGCATTCAATAGCCTTGACTTTACAACCTTAAAGAAAGAAGTAACGGACTTAATGACGACTTCACAAGATTGGTGGCCAGCAGATTATGGTCATTATGGAGGCTTTATGATTCGTATGGCTTGGCATAGCGCAGGGACTTATCGCGTTGGTGATGGTCGTGGCGGTGCCGGTGGCGGTAACCAACGTTTTGCACCTATCAATAGCTGGCCAGATAATGGAAACTTAGACAAAGCCCGTTTGTTGTTATGGCCCATCAAAAAGAAATACGGAAACAAAGTGTCTTGGGCAGATTTAATGATTTTAGCAGGTAACTGTGCTTTAGAATCTATGGGTTTTCCAACCTTTGGTTTTGCCGGAGGGCGAGAAGATATCTGGGAGCCAGAGCGAGATGTATATTGGGGTAGCGAAACGGAATGGGGCGCAAACGAAGCGCGTTATGAAGATGGGGAATTAGAAGGCCACCTTGGTGCCGTGATGATGGGTTGGATTTATGTGAATCCGGAAGGACCCAATGGTAATCCTGACCCAATGGGTTCTGCACATGACGTTCGCGAGACCTTTGGTCGTATGGCAATGAATGATGAGGAAACGGTAGCGCTTGTTGCTGGCGGTCACACCTTTGGTAAAGCACACGGTGCTGCAGACCCAAATAAATATGTTGGTGCTGAACCACATGGAGCTCCTATCGAAGAAATGAGTATGGGATGGAAAAATTCGTATAAATCAGGGGTTCTGCAAGATACCATTACCAGTGGTATTGAAGGGGCTTGGACACCAAACCCAACACAATGGGATGCTGATTATTTTGATGTTCTATTGAATTACGATTGGGAATTGACTAAAAGTCCTGCAGGGGCACACCAATGGACACCTACAGCGGAATCTAAGGCTAAAATGGCGCCAACTGCAGACGGAAGTGGAACTCAAGCATTAATGATGACCACCGCTGATATTGCTTTAAAAACAGACCCAGCGTATTTAGAAATTTCAAAGCGTTTTCATGAAGACCACAAAGCATTTGAAGATGCGTTCGCAAGAGCTTGGTATAAACTAACGCATAGAGATATGGGGCCGATAGACCGTTACTTAGGTCCTGAAGTACCTAGTGAAGAGTTATTATGGCAAGACCCAATCCCTAAATTAGATTACACTTTAAGTGCTGCGGATATTGATGCTTTGAAAAAGATGATTGCGGCTTCAGGTTTGACCGTTTCTCAAATGGTAACTACGGCATGGGCTTCTGCTTCAACGTTTAGAGGTTCTGACAAACGAGGTGGTGCTAACGGTGGCCGTATTCGTTTAGAGCCACAACGCAGCTGGGAAGTAAACAATCCTGCTGCGTTGAACAAGGTTTTAAATGTCCTAGAAGGAATTCAAAACGAATTTAGCGGTACTGTTTCAATGGCCGATTTAATTGTGTTGGCTGGTAATGTTGGTGTTGAAGAAGCTGCCAAAAATGCTGGTCATTCCGTAGAAGTGGCGTTTACCCAAGGTAGGGGAGATGCTTCTCAAGAACAGACTGATGTGGAGTCGTTCAACTACTTAGAACCTTTGGCGGACGGATTTAGAAACTATATTAAATCTGATTTACAGGTAGCTGCTGAAGACTTATTGGTGGATAAAGCAAATCTATTGACCTTGACCGTGCCGGAAATGACGGTATTGGTTGGTGGTCTTCGGGTATTGGGTGCCAATTATGATGGTTCTAACCATGGTGTTTTCACAGATAACGTGGGAAGTTTGACCAATGATTTCTTTACAAATCTTTTGGATATGACCTATACTTGGAAAGCAACTTCTGAAGATGACCGATATTTTGAAGGAAGCCATAGAATTACCGGTAATGTAGCCTTCACAGGTACTCGTGCCGATTTAATTTTTGGTTCTAATTCAGAGTTAAGGGCTATTGCAGAGGTATACGGAACGGATGATGCAAAAGATAAATTCGTTACAGATTTTGTTGCTGCATGGACTAAGGTGATGAACCTAGACCGTTTCGATTTAAAACAATAGCAAAAACTTGCTATGAGAAAGAAAGCATCCTGACTTTGGTCAGGGTGCTTTTTTTATTCTACGGTTTCTAACCAGGCTACACTATATTCTTGCTCGTAAAGCTTGCTTGTCGCGGTATTATCGTGATACGAAAAGAGCCATAGATTTTCGTTTTCAACGCTTAAATTTGGTATCGTACTTAATTCGGATTTTTCATTCATTTTTTTTAAAACGGTACTCCGTAATCGTTGTTCTTCTGTTAAACAAGAGCTGTAATCTAAAACCATGAGTTTTTCCGCAACGGATTTGTCAGCTCTGATGTAGGCCTCAAATTGATAATAGATAAAATCGTCAAGATAGATGGGTTTTCTGTCTTCCGTTCGAATGGTTTCATTCACACCGACCAAATAACTATTGGAAAGGGTTCCACTGGTTATGGTTGTTTCAAAACCTGAGGTAGGTTTCGCTAAACTAAAAATACCTTGCTTAATGTTATCCGCCATCAAGTCTTCATCAAAATCGTTTATGATGGTATGTGTTTCCCTACCCAAACTATCCGTTGTGCGTTTTACGGGCACGGCCACTGTTGGAAAAAATACCCTAAAACTGAATTCGTAACCGTTCTCATTAAATTTGGGTTTACGGCTTATAAAAG
>CAYGUO010000209.1:0-4619 GCA_964353095.1 uncultured Flavobacteriaceae bacterium
ATCGTACCTTGCAATAAGGTCTAAAGAACTTACCTCTCGCGTGTAATAAAAAACATTCTCAAAGTCTTTGACTACTTGCTCTAATTCTTTTCCGAGAATATTAACCAAATTTCCTATTGTAAATTTTATTAAAGAGGTAAACGCCGGAAATTCTTTAATAGGAGGCATATTTATGAATACAATAGGAACCTCTTCAAACTTCAATCGTATCCTTTTAATGAGTTGGCGAACGTCTTTATTCCATCTTTTGGGACTATTTAATTCGAAAGCATCGTTTCCACCAAGACCAATGACGATAAAGTCGATTGATTTTTCTGTAATACGATCAATAATTTTTTCCTGTACGTTTTTTGCCGTGTACCCGCTTTTTGCATAAACCTTCCAATCGATATCGGTCTTTAATGCAGTTGCCAATTCAGCTGCTAGAGTGCCTGTAAAACCTTCTTGATGTGTTTTCACACCTACCCCTGCAATAGTACTTTCTCCAATGGTAATCATTCGAAGTACTTTTCCGGAAGAAACAGAAGAAAGTCCTTTTATTCCCTTTGCTTCCGGCAATCTCGGAACCTTAGCTTTTATTTTTTTACCTTGAAGATACATTAATGGTAAAAGTGGAAAGGTCAAAATAGCCCCTAAAATATATTTTAAATTCATCGTCTATTTTTACGTGACCTATTTCAATGATAATGTAATTTTACACATCCGTAATTTACTACAATTTAAATTTTAATGGGAACACAAAACGAAGAAACGTATTGGTCACAACGCTATCACGAAGACCAAACAGGTTGGGATATTGGCTACCCCTCAGCTCCTTTAAAAACCTATATTGACCAACTGACCCATAAAGCAATCAAAATACTGATTCCAGGTGCTGGTAATGCTTATGAGGCCAAATATTTATGGCAGCAAGGTTTTACCAATGTTTACGTGATGGATATTTCCCCGGTACCTTTAGCAGCTTTTCGAAAGCGGAATCCTGATTTTCCTGAAAACCAATTGCTGCTTCAAGATTTTTTTGAGCATACCGGTGCGTATGACCTCATTCTGGAGCAGACCTTTTTTTGCTCTTTTGTACCAACAGCTGAAAACCGATTTGCCTATGCCAAACAGATGAATTCACTTCTAAAACCAACAGGTAAATTGGTGGGTGTCTGGTTTGATATTCCTTTAACTAAAAACGTAGAAAAACGTCCCTTTGGTGGTGATAAAAAACTGTATCTAAAATACCTAGCCAAGTATTTGAAAATGGTGACTTTTGAACCTTGCAATAATTCCATTCCCCCAAGACAGGGTAAGGAATTGTTTGGGGTTTTTACCAAAAAGTAACTGCTAGTTGATCTTTGGTCTTACTAGTCTTTTTAATCCAGCTACCAATTGATAGATCAAGAAAAACAACAAGCATAACATACTACCAAAGCCTATGGGTATTATTGCTCCGAACGTAAATGAAGAACCCAATACCCAACCCAAAAAATACTCTGATTTATATATGGGGAAGATAAAAGCCATTAGAAACACGGCACCCATAATATAATCGACTATCATAATATCATTCAAAAAGCAAACGGAAATACTGATTGCAAACGCCAATCCTGCTAAGAATCTGACACCAATTTTTTGTAGAGTTTCTTTACCTTCTGAATTTGTTAACCGTTGATGTATTCTAAACAAAAGAAAGTAAGTGAATATAGGTAATACGATGCCACCCCACCAATTGGGTATCCCTGGCATATCTTTATTATGAAATAAATAATGAGTGGGAATACCGCCATGAAAATAGTCCCAGCCAATATGACCCCAAACTAATAAGGTCACTGCAATGGTTATTAAAATACGAGTTTTGTAATCTAGCTGTGCTGTCATGGTTTTTGAATTGATTGATGTAGCAATGAGACGCAGGTTTATGGTATTTGTTACTATTTCAATAGATAATTATCCAAAACCTAAGGGTTTATTTATGAAGCCTGTTAACACCTTTTTAAGAATTCTCCTTACCCATTTTTTTATCTTTAGCCGACTAATTCCCAACTGATTTGAAAATGAAAAAATTACTTTCCCTTTTGGTGCTGTTAGCATCAAGCGCACTATTTGCCCAAGAATTCACAATGGACCTTGTTCAAGACCTGAAACCACGTAATATTGGCCCTGGTGGAATGAGCGGTCGTGTTACGGCAATTGATGTAGTAACCAATAATCCTGATGTTATGTACGTAGGTACCGCTTCGGGTGGTTTATGGAAATCTACCTCGGGCGGTGTTAAATGGGACCCCATTTTTGATAAAGAATTGACTGGCTCTATTGGTGCCGTTGCCATACAACAATCCAATCCTTCCGTAATCTGGGTAGGCACTGGTGAAGGGAACCCGCGTAATAGTTTAAATGGAGGTTTCGGTGTTTATAAGTCCTTAGATGGAGGAAAATCTTGGAAAGCCATGGGGCTTGAAAAAACAAGACATATCCATCGTGTCATTATTGACCCCACTGACCCTAACACCGTTTATGTAGGTGCTATTGGCTCCCCGTGGGGTGAACATCCTGAACGTGGTGTTTTTAAAACGACAGATGGTGGAAAAACATGGAATAAAATCCTTTTTGTGAACAACAAAACAGGTGTCGGCGATATGGTTATGGATCCTAGCAACCCAAACAAACTTTTAGTTGGAATGTGGGAACATAAACGTGATCCTTGGTTTTTTAAATCTGGTGGTGAGGGCAGTGGTCTCTATATGACCCATGACGGTGGTGAAAACTGGAAAAAACTATCGGATGAAGATGGCTTGCCAAAAGGAGAATTGGGCCGTATTGGTATTGCGATTGCCAAAAACAAACCAAATATTGTGTACGCATTAGTGGAGGCTAAAAAGAATGCCCTTTACAAATCCGAAGATGGTGGGTTCAAATGGAAAAAAATCAACGATAAAAATGATATTGGAAATCGCCCTTTTTACTATTCTGACATTCATGTAGACCCCGAAAATGAAAATCGGGTCTTCTCTGTATTTACCTATGTCAACGTTTCTGAAGATGGGGGCAATAATTTTAAAGAGCTAATGCCTGCTTATGGGGTTGATAATGGAGTACACCCGGATCACCATGCGTGGTGGATTCATCCGGAAAACGGTCAATTTATGATGGATGGTAATGATGGCGGAATGAACATTACCAAAGATGGTGGTAAAACATGGCGTTTTGTTGGTAATATTCCTGTAGCTCAGTTTTACCATATCAATGTGGACAATGAATATCCGTACAACGTATATGGGGGAATGCAAGACAATGGTTCATGGAGAGGTCCAGCCTATGTTTGGCGGGCACAGGGTATTCGTAATGATTATTGGCAAGAAATTAGTTTTGGTGACGGATTTGATGTGGTCCCTGATTTAGACGATAGTCAATTTGGGTATACCATGAGTCAACAAGGTTCGGTGTCACGTTACGACTGGAAAACAGGGAATAACTATTCGGTTCGCCCTACCCCACCAGATGCTGAAACCAAACTTCGCTTTAATTGGAATGCAGCTATTGGTCAAGACCCCTTTGACAACAGTACTGCGTATTTCGGAAGTCAGTTCGTACACAAAACAACGGATAAAGGTTTGACTTGGGAAGTTATCTCCCCAGATTTAACCACCAATGACCCAGAAAAACTAAAGCAAAGCGAAAGTGGCGGACTCACCATGGATGCCACAGGAGCAGAAAACCATTGTACCATATTGGTCATTGAACCCTCCATTGTAGAAAAAGATATGCTTTGGGTTGGTACAGATGACGGGCGTGTGCATTATTCCCAAAATGGAGGTGCCAATTGGACAGAGGTTACCGCAAACATCAAAGGCCTCCCTAAAGGAAGTTGGATACCTCAAATTAAAGCTTCTAAAAAGAATAAAGGCGAAGCACTTTTAGTAGCCAATGATTATAGAAGGTTCAATTACACGCCTTACGTATATCGCACCAAGGACTATGGAAAAACATGGTCTCGAATTGTTGATGGCACTGATGTTGAAAGCTATGCCCTATCCATAGTTGAAGATGAAGTGAATTCTAATCTATTATTTTTAGGTACTGATGACGGACTCTATGTTTCTTTTAATGCCGGAAGTTCTTGGAAAAAATGGACTGAAGGCTATCCAACTGTATCTACAAAAGATTTGGTCATTCACCCTAGGGAGCATGATTTGGTGATTGGCACTTTCGGCCGCGCTGCTTGGGTGCTTGATGATATTCGTCCGCTACAGGCTGTTGCATCTGATAAATCCATCTTAGAAAAGGAAATCAAATTATTTGAAAGTCCGACGGCTTATCAGGCAGCTTACCAACAAGCAACTGGTAGCCGGTTTGGAGGAGATGCCATCTACAACGGTGAAAACCGAAAAAGGGGCGCGATGCTAACGTATTATCTTAAAGAGGGTAAAAAGGGGGTTGCTTCTCAGAAAAATGCCATTGAAACTGATAAAGAGATTGCTTCGCAGGCTCGCAATGGGGTTCAGAAAAAAGATTCCATACAGTTTGATTTTTACGATGGCGAACGCTTGATTCGCACTTTAAAATATAAAACTCCTGAAAAAGCCGGTTTTCATCGTATTTATTGGCGAATGGATGAAAAAGGAGCTGATAGA
>CAYGUO010000210.1:0-4597 GCA_964353095.1 uncultured Flavobacteriaceae bacterium
CTTCTTGGTTGTGTTGTAAAAGATCTTCAATTTCTTTCTTTGTGTCGGTATCAAAAAAATCAGTTAACCAAGATTTGGCGGTGGCAGTAATAGAATCCATAAAATTATTTCCTTTTTAATTTAATCTAAAAATACATCAGAATATTCGCACTTTATAAAGTACAAAGTACTGAAATATTAAAATGGAGGCCAAATTGTGAAATGTTTTATTTTTTTCTTAAGTTTCGGAGTTATGCGAAGGGTTTATGTCTTGTTAGTTTTACTTTTTACCACTTGCTGTTTTTCTCAGCGAGAAGCCGCCAATTGGTACTTTGGTAATAATGCTGGACTTGATTTTAATTCCGGTAACCCTGTGGCTATTTTGGATGGTCAAATTGCGACGATTGAAGGGTGTTCTGCCATTTCAGATTTTAATGGAAACCTATTGTTCTATACAGACGGAAGAACGGTTTGGAATAAAATGCATGAAATCATGCCCAATGGTTTAGAATTAAAGGGTAGCGCTTCAAGTGCGCAATCTGCACTTATCGTTCAAAGCCCAACCGAGGATAATATTTATTACATTTTTACTACAGATGATGCATTATTGGCTGATTCTGGTGGATTTAATGGTTTTAATTACTCTATCGTTGACATGAATCTGGATAGTTTTAAAGGCGACGTGATTACTAAAAACACAGAACTTCTTCCTAAATGTTCTGAAAAGGTTTCTGGGGTTTATAATGTCGAAGGAGATTTTTACTGGATTGTTACACAATTTGAAGATAAGTTTTACGCCTATAAAATCACTCAGAACGGTGTTGAAGAGAATCCAGTAATTTCTACTACGGGGCCTTTGATTGATAATCCAAGGAATATTCGAGGAAACCTTAAAATTTCACCTGATGGTAGTCTTTTAGCGATTACCCACACTATTATTGAACCTAATTTTGAAAGCAGCTTTTATATTTTTGATTTTGATATTGAATCTGGGCTTGTTAGCAATCCTCAAATAGTTGAAGATTCAAGAATTTACTATGGCTTGGAGTTTTCAGCTAATTCTTCAATGCTATATGCCAGCGGATTTGATCTTACTCAACAAAATAGTAATACCCTACTTGGTCAAGGCCGCATTGTTCAGTTTGACCTGACAAACAGCAGCTTTCTTGATGAGCATGTACTGTATACGTTTTTAAACAGGGAGAGTATATTCGTTGCCGGAGCTTTACAAATAGGAATTGATAAAAAGATATATCACTCCGTTCCCAGTTTAAGACTATCAAGAATTAATAGACCGAATTCAAAAGGTCCAAGTGCGGAGTTTGATGCTTTTAGTGTAGGTTTAGGAGATCGAAGCGCTACTTATGGATTACCATCATTTGTACAATCATATTTTAAAACTATTTTTGAAATAGCTAATTTTTGTTACGGAGACGAGACCACATTTATTGCGGAAACTACTGGTGATATTGCAAGTATTTCATGGAATTTTGATGATCCAGATTCAGGTGCTGCTAACTTTTCAAATGAGCTGAATCCATCACATCTATTTTCAAATAGTGGTACTTATGCGGTTCTTGTTGTTGTAGAGTACAGTAACGGTTACTCTGAAGAGTTTACTGAATATGTAAGCATTGCAGAAACCCCAGCGGTTACTGTTGCATCAGAACTAGTTCAATGTGATTTAGACGGAGTTGATGACGGGAGTAGCCTGTTCAATCTAAATGAAGCATTAGCACTTTTTAATTTTGAGAATAGCGACTTAAAAGGCCTTTTTTTTGCTACACAGGAGGATGCTATTCAGGATGTGAATCGGTTGAATCCGTTAGCCTACAGAAATAGGGTGAATAATGAAACCATCTACATTAGGGTTTTTGAAAATTCAGAGTGTTTTTCGATTTCAGAAATTAGGCTTTCCGTAACTCCTCTATCTGATTTAGGAAATTATGCTACCCTATACCTTTGTAATACAACGCGTGGAGGCAACAACAATCTTCTTGACGTATCTGAAGTTTATGACTTATTGTCAGAAGATTTTTTAGGTTCAGCTATTACCGTTTACAGAAATGAAGAAGATGCTCTTTTTAAAACCAATGTTCTACAACCAAACCAAGAAGCGTTTGATAGAGGCGATTTTTTAGAAGCGTACTTCAGGATTGAAAATGAAAATCAGTGTGCCTTTATTGGAAGAATAGGATTAGACTTTGTCATAGTGCCACCATACGATGAGGTAACCCAGGTTAATTTATGTAAAGGAACTTTTACCTTATCAGCTTTAGAAGGGTTTGAAAATTATATGTGGCCAGACGGATCAACAGAACAAGAGTATATAGTTTCTTCCCCAGGTGTAGTAGATGTCATATTCGGTAACGCACAATGTAATTATATTCAAACGTTTGAGGTATTGCCTGAGAAAGCGGTAGCCATAGAATCTGTAGAAATTGATGATTTTCAAAGCAATAACTCTGTAAGAATTATTTTAGGAACTGAAGAAGATGTCACAAATACATATTTTTCCATAGATGGAGGACTTAACTTTCAAGATTTTAATTTTTTTAATAATGTATTGCCAGGTGTATATAATCTTGTTGTAGATAATGGTTGTGCAATTTCTGAAGAACAAATTATAGTTGGAGGAGTGCCTAGTTTTTTCACACCTAACAATGATTCCATTAATGATATTTGGAATATGAGAAACGCCTCTTATTTTCCAAATTTTAAGATTTCAATCTTTGATAGGTATGGTAAAATGATTTTTTCTTTTGATGAAAACAGTAATGGTTGGGATGGCACTTTTAATAACACTGATATGCCTGCCAACGATTATTGGTATTCTCTTGAAATGACGGAAGGAAAAACTTTTAAAGGATTCTTTACCTTAAAACGCTAATGGTTTAAGGTTTCTCCAATTTTATAATCGTTACTTGATTTTTTGGAACGTATCATTATTTCTCCTAAAAATCCAGCTAAAAAAAGTTGAGTTCCAATGACCATACTGATCAAAGCAATAAAAAATTGCGGTCTATCCGTGATTAAACGCCCTGTCGGGTTTAGAAATAATTTATCAACCCCAAGATAAACAGAAAAGGCAAGGCCAATAAAAAACATAAGTACCCCTAAGGCTCCAAAGAGGTGCATAGGCCTTTTTCCAAATTTTGAAACAAACCAAATAGTCAATAAATCAAGGAAACCGTTTATAAACCGCTCCATTCCAAATTTGGTCGTTCCGTACTTTCTAGCTTGATGTTGTACCACTTTTTCCCCAATATGATGGAACCCGGCATTTTTAGCCAATACGGGGATATACCGATGCATTTCACCTGATACTTCAATAGCTTTGATCACTTCGCTACGGTACGCCTTTAAACCGCAATTAAAATCATGTAATTGGACGCCAGAAGTTCTGCGTGCAGCCCAATTGAATAATTTAGAAGGGAGGTTTTTTGCTAGTATGGAATCGTATCTCTTTTTCTTCCATCCAGAAATGATGTCAAAATTTTCTTTTGTAATTAAATGGTATAATTCTGGAATTTCTTCAGGATTGTCTTGTAAATCAGCATCCATGGTTATCACCACTTCACCCTCAGCTTCTTTAAAACCAGCATGTAATGCTTGCGATTTACCAAAGTTTCGTAAAAAGCGAATCCCTTTTACGTTCTTGTTTTCTTTGGAAAGTTGTTCAATAATTAGCCATGAACCATCGGTACTACCATCATCAATAAAAATGATTTCAAACAAAAAATGATTGGATTGCATCACGGATGCAATCCAATCATAGAGCTCTTTGAGCGATTCTTCTTCGTTAAGTAAAGGAATTACAATGGATAATTGCATTGTTGTTATCTGGAATTCCTTTCAAAAATACTACTTTTTGGTTAGTAAGCCGGTTTATCTTTTTTCATGATAAGGCCTAAAATCAAACCTGCAACAAGTCCTATAATCGCGTTAAAGATTAAGATAACCGGATACGCTATAAATTTAAATTTATTTTGCATTTCCATTCCTTGATCCCATTGTTCTTGCGTAAGGTTTGGATTTTCGGCAAAGGTTTTTTCTTTTGCGATAGCAGTTGCTTTCTCCATATACCCTGGTTCAAGAATATCATTTGATAGTAAACCGTAGTAAATCAATCCAATAATTCCTCCAACTACAGCTATTCCAGTTCCTATTTTCAGAGCCTGACCAAGTTTTAGGTAGCCATCGTTATCCTTTTTAAATTGATTTATGCCCAAAGCTATTATTGCGAAGGCTATTGCTATTCCAATTATGGTCGCAACAGTATTTTGTTCATAATGCATGTCTTGAAAAAACAGCATGAGACTGAAAATTAGAGAAACTCCGCCTGCTATAAGACCAAATTTCATTGCATATTGACCGATTTTAAGTTGATTTTCTTCCATTTTATTAAATATTTAGTTGATTACGTTAAATTAGTTCTTTTCTTATTGCAATTGTTACAACGAAAGATACATTTTTTTCTTTTTTAATAGATTGAAGTTGTGATTATTTAAAAAATGCCTAAATTTGCATCCTTAAATAAGCGCCTGTCGGAATGGGTGCGACAAAAATAGTTACGATGAAAACTGGTGTACATCCTGAAAATTATAGATTAGTAGCT
>CAYGUO010000211.1:0-4580 GCA_964353095.1 uncultured Flavobacteriaceae bacterium
TTTCCTAAATAACCAACCAAACTTTAAATTATGAAAAACCAATACTTAAAGTTAAGAGGGAACCACCCCTCTTGTAAACAAAGATACGTGCTGTCTTTTGTAGTTTTTTCGTTTTTAACCAACTTTAACGTAACTATGAAAATATTAGGTATTTGTTAGTATTATTGGTGCTATAATTAAGATAATCTTACGCTTTTAGGTGATAAAAAGCTAAAACCAATATCCAATACTAACAAAAATGTTTCCTTCATCAAGTTGAGGTGTCCAAGAATAATAAACTTGCATAGGCCCAAGAAAAGACTCCAAGCCATAGCCGATACCAAAACCTGAAAAATCGGGTTCTGTAAACCAATCACCCGTTCTAAAAAGATCATCTGCAACATTGGCAACGTTAACGGTAAACAATAAATGATTTTTAGGTGTTATTTCATAATCTAACCGTGTGTATGCTTTTACAAAGCTATTGCCAGGCAAGCTCAAAAAATCGTAACCAAAAAACGGAATAAAATTATTGATTGGTTCATTTCCAAATCCACCTAAAACAAAGTCAAATGAAGTTACGCTTGAGGTGCCTAATTTAAACCCTCCTTCGGTTTCTATATTCATTGATAAATCTGGAAAAATATTAAATGCGGTACCCATTCGCGCTTTGCCAACCGAAAACTCTTTAAAGTTATCATTGAAATCCGATGACAATAAATAAAGGTGAAAATTACCTTCAAAGAACAGGCCCTTGCTTGGAAAATATTTGTCGTCGTAGCTATCAAATATTAATCGACTATAGGCACTGAAGTAATTACTGTCTTCAAAAAACAATCGGCTATTTGCTGAGGGTCTAAAGGCGTTATCTATGGTCGTAGGTGCTATATTGTTTAGTGTTCTGGTACTGTATCGCAACAATTTGTGTTCAAGCCCCAAGCTAAATAAAAACTCTTCTTTTAATACGGTCTGCAAATAAATTTGATTGGTCAAATCAGTAACATCAAGGTTTATTTCACTGATGTTAGGGTCATCAACAACATCGAAGTTGCCCCGGATCAAATCAAAATTTATTTCTTCGGCAAAAGCATTAAAGGTAGAATTGAGACCAAAACTCCAATAAGACCCCTTATCTACATAATATTGTAAGTTGTACCGAATGTTATCGCCAACAATGAAGTCAAAAGATGCTACGTCATCTTTTACCAAAAAGTTTTTGCGCGTGAGATTTATTAAAGCTGCGCTTTTATATAAATCGTCATAGTGTGCACCCATTTTAATAAACATTTTGGTGCTTTTTTCTTTCAGTTTTATAATTAAATCCGTTCCAAGCCCATTCGAAACCAGTTGATATCGAATTGCTTTAAAATTCCCCGTTGCAGATAAATTGGTAATTCCCTGTTGTAATTTTTTAAATGATATTTTTTCAGCAAGGTTAAAGCGTAACTTTCCTTTAATGTATCCCCTTGTATAGGTTTTATTGCCATTTATAATTAGCCTATTTATGGTTAAGCTATCTTGCTGTTTTTCTATCTTTTTTATAACGCTTCGTTCCCCTTGATTAGCGGCAAGTTCTTTCAAGACTTCCCTCTTTTCTTCTGCCGCATAAGCTCCAAGGGATATGATTTCCGATCCTTTTTCAAAATCGATTACAGAGAAACCTGCAATATTCGGTTTTATATAGATGGCTGTCGCTTCACTTTTTTTTACCATATCGTTTACGGTGCGGTAATTATTAATCTGCAGTAACACTTCGGTTGCTGAGGAAAGCGCCTCCCTATTTGCAAGGGCATCTTGCACATCTACCCCTATAATGATGTTGGCGCCTAATGCTTTTACCTCATCAATGGGATAATTATTAACTACGCCACCATCAATTAATATTTGGTTATCTATTTCCGTAGGTTCAAAAAGGGAGGGAAATGTTCCGCTTGCTATAATGGCTTCGGGTAAATAGCCGTTATTCAGTAAAATTGGTTCGCCAGTTTCTACATTTGTGGCCATACATAAAAAAGGTATGGGCAATTGACTGAAATCGCGAATGTCTTTTACATGATAAAGTAATTTTACAAACTCGTTATAAATGTTTTGTCCGCCTGAAATGGCCTGCGGAAAGCTAATTTTAAAATTGTCAAAGGGTAGGCCTAAAGCGTAACGTTCAGAATCATCTTTATCGTAAAAGGTTTTAGCACTTCTGGGAACATTATCTTGAATAAGTCCGGCCAAATCGGTGGCTCTAAAAATGGAATCAAGTTCTTTTGCAGAGTAGCCCGATGCATAAAGTGCCCCAATAATAGCGCCCATGCTCGTGCCACCTATATAATCAATTTTCACCCCAGCATCTTCAATAACCTGTAAGGCCCCAATATGTGCCAAACCCTTTGCCCCGCCTCCGCTCAATACCAACCCTACTTTAGGCTTTTCTTGGCCTAATAGAGAACAGGATAGGCTTATAAAAAGAAGAAGAAGATTTTTTTTAATCATAACAGACCAGTTTCAATGGAACGATTCAAAAACCTTTTTAGCTCTTGCCATACCAATTGATTTTGCTAAAGTATCAATAGAAGCTTCACGAATTCGCTTTACACTCTTAAATTCCTTTAAAAGCTGCGCAACAGTTTTATCTCCAATACCTTCAATATTTTCAAGTTCGGAATGTATCGCTGATGTACTTCTTTTGTTTCTATGAAAAGTGATGCCAAATCGATGTGCTTCGTTGCGTAATTGTTGAATAATTTTTAAAGATTCTGATTTCTTATCTAAATATAAAGGAATGGGGTCTTCCGGAAAATAGATTTCTTCAAGTCTTTTTGCAATACCAATAATTGCAATTTTACCACGCAAACCCAGTATGTCCAAACTTTTTACCGCAGATGATAATTGCCCTTTTCCACCATCAATTACAATAAGCTGAGGTAAGGATGCATCTTCATTTAACAATCGTTTGTACCGTCTAAAAACAACTTCTTCCATAGAAGCAAAATCATCGGGCCCAGTAACAGTTTTGATATTAAAATGACGGTACTCTTTTTTTGACGGTTTCCCATCTCTAAAGACAACGCAGGCAGCTACGGGGAAACTACCCTGAATATTGGAGTTGTCAAAACATTCAATATGGGTGGGCTCAGCAGACAACCTTAAGTCGGCTTTCATTTGCGCCATAATTCTTTTGGTATGGCGATCAGGGTCGGTGATCTTAATTTGTTTAAACCGATCTTGACGATAAAATTTTGCATTCCTTATTGATAAATCAAGCAGTTTTCTTTTATCTCCAAGTTTAGGGGTGGTAATTTTTAGGTTTTTGGGTAGTTCTACTAGAAAAGGCAAATAAAGTTCTTCTGATTCTGAATGAAACCGTTGCCTAATCTCTGTTATTCCCAATTGTAATAATTCTTCATCTTCTTCATCAAGTTTCTTTTTGATCTCAAGGGTATGTGACCTTATAATAGAACCGTGTGAAACTTGTAAATAGTTAATGTACGCATGTGTCTCATCCGAAAAGATGGAAAACACATCCACATTATTGATTTTCGGATTTACAATGGTCGATTTTACCTGATAATTTTCAAGAACATTAATTTTTTCTTTGATGCGTTGGGCTTTTTCAAATTCCATTTCATCGGCCAAGGCTTTCATTTGATGCTTAAAGTACTGAAGGGAACTTTTAAAATTCCCTTTGATAATTTCACGTATGTCATCAATTTGCTTGTGGTAATCCGTTGCACTTTGTAAATCTTCGCAGGGTGCTTTACAATTTCCCAAATGAAATTCAAGGCAGCGTTTGTATTTGCCGGTAGTTATTTTTTCGTGAGAGAGATCATAGTTACAGGTTCTTAACGGATAAACACTTTTAATAAGTTCCAATAGGGTTTTTACCGTTTTCATGCTGGTATATGGCCCATAGTATTCTGAGCCATCTTTTATCATTCTTCTCGTAGGGAAAATTCGGGGAAAGCGTTCGTTTTTAATACAGATCCACGGATATGTTTTATCGTCCCTTAAAAGTACATTGTATCTGGGCTGGTGTTTTTTTATTAGGCTATTTTCTAATAGTAATGCATCTGACTCCGTGGCAACAACAATGTGTTTTATGGTTTTTATTTTGGTAACCAATACCCGTGTTTTACCGTTATCATGATTTTTGGTAAAATAGGAGGAAACTCTTTTCTTCAGGTTTTTAGCCTTACCAACATAAAGTATTTTTTGAGCTATATCATAAAACTGATAGACGCCGGGGTTATCAGGTAAAGAGGCTAGCTGAACTTTTATTGGGATATCAACCATAAGAAAATCTACTATTACCCATGCCTTAAAAGTACAGATTTTGTACTAGATGAAATCAAGCTTAAGATAGATATCATTCCCTTAAAATTAGAAGATGTTCTTTCACTTAAGTTGAATTTCCCCCTTAGAAATTTATTATTTTGATTTTTTTTTGGACAAATATTCTCAAATCGATAATTTTTTAGGTGATTGCCATTCTTAAAAAGTGTTAAATACCGGATTAGCTCATCATTTTTGTTGAATCACTTTTTTTTTGTAATAAATTGTTTTTCAAATAATTACATAGCGTTGGACTCAATTTAAATTATAAGATTCGT
>CAYGUO010000212.1:0-4560 GCA_964353095.1 uncultured Flavobacteriaceae bacterium
AAATAAAGCCAACGGATTTTTTTAGTGACGGAGTGCATCCATCTAAAATAACCTATCAAATTTGGGCAAAAGATATTTCAAATTATATAGCGCAGTCAAACGAGATTAAAAATACTTTACATCCACAGGTGAAAAACGGACCTTATAAGCTCTAAAATATATTTTAGATTTCTTTTGTAAGGTATTTTAATAAGGAAAGTGTCAAGCGTTTATGTGTGCTCAAAATAAGAACTTGAAAACGTTTTGCCAAGCACTTTTTCTAAGATGTTTCCCCTGGTACAAAAGCACATTCCATTTTATTATGGCTCGGTTTTTTTTAGCCTTTTCATAATTTTTTGATACATTGTCTTCTTAATGGATAGGCAACTTAAAATCCTATTCTTTCAACCATACACCAAACTATGCCAATTGTCATTATTACTATCGGAATACTCATCCTATTCTTCCTTATTGCCAAAGTCAAATTAAACGCTTTTTTATCTTTTATTCTCGTCTGTATTTTCGTAGGAATTTTTCAAGGGATGCCCTTGGAAACCTTGGTAAAGTCCATTCAGGCAGGTATTGGCAATACGCTGGGGTTTTTGGTATTGATTTTAGGGCTAGGGGCCATGCTGGGCAAATTGGTTGCAGATAGTGGTGCAGCGCAGCAAATAACCACAAGGCTTGTCGCGGCTTTTGGTATTAAATATGTACAATGGGCAGTGGTCTTAACAGGTTTTATCGTTGGGATACCCATGTTTTATTCCGTTGGTTTCGTCATCTTGATTCCGTTGGTTTTTACTATTGCAGTGACTACCAAACTACCACTCTTGTATGTTGGTTTACCCATGTTGACCTCTTTATCCGTTACCCATGGATATTTACCGCCACACCCGGCCCCAACAGCAATTGCGGCCATGTTCAATGCAGATATCGGAAAAACCTTGTTATACGGTATTATCATTGCTATACCGGCTATCATCGTGGCTGGTCCGCTATTTGCGAGAACCATAAAAAACATTGAAGCAAAACCGCTTAAAGAATTTTACAATACGGTCGAATTAAGACAAGAAGATTTACCTGGTATCTCTAAAAGTATTTTTACAGCGTTATTGCCAATTATACTCATTATACTGGCCATCGTCGCAAAACAGTTTATCGCTGAGGGCCTTGTGAAGCAAATACTTTTATTTGTTGGCAACCCCGTGATTGCGATGTTAATTGCCGTTTTGGTCGCTATTTATACTTTAGGACTCTCACAAGGTAAAAAGATGAAAGATGTTATGGACTCCCTTTCAACTTCAGTAGCCAGTATTACCATGATTTTATTGATTATTGCAGGTGCAGGAGCTTTGAAAGAGGTATTGGTAGATAGTGGCGTCAGTGAGTATATCGCCAATTTGCTTAAAGATTCCAGTATTTCACCATTAATTTTGGCTTGGCTCATCGCCACGGCTATCCGCGTATGTGTTGGTTCTGCCACGGTTGCAGGGCTTACGGCTGCAGGTATCGTCTTGCCATTGGCTTCAGCAACTGGCGTAAATACAGAACTTATGGTCTTGGCCATTGGCTCAGGTAGTTTGATGCTTTCACATGTAAATGATTCCGGGTTTTGGTTATTCAAAGAATACTTTAACCTCTCCATAAAAGATACTTTAAAAACATGGACCGTAATGGAAACCTTGGTGGGAATCATGGGTTTATTAGGAACCTTAGCTTTAAATGCAATATTATAATTGGAACAATATGAGCAGCAAACCTTCGAAGAAACTAGAAGAATTGAATTTAGCATTACCACCAGCACCACCGCCCGCTGGTGTTTACAGGCCAATTTTAGTGGTCGATAATTTCTTGTATGTATCCGGTCAAGGTCCGGTGCAATTGGATGGTTCACTGCTAGTGGGTCGAGTAGGGGAAGACATGGGTGTTGATGAAGCTAAATTAGCGGCAAGGCAAGTGGGTCTTACCATGCTTTCCACCATCACTACACATTTTGGCAGTTTAGATAAAATTAAGCGGGTCGTTAAAGTTTTGGGAATGGTCAATTCAACTCCTGACTTTGGGCAACAACCGCTGGTCATTAATGGGTTTAGTGAATTAATGGCTGATGTTTTTGGGAGAGAGAATGGTATTGGGGTGCGTAGTGCGGTAGGAATGATTCTCCCCGGTAATATTCCAGTTGAAATTGAAGCGATGTTTGAATTGCATTGATATGAAAAACGCCAGTTGGTATGCGCTAGAAAATCCTGAAACGATTGTATCCCCCTCTTTGTTGGTATATCCGGAAAGAATAGAGGAAAATATTAAAATAATGCTTCAGATTGCAGGTGGTGCAGCCTTTTTAAGACCTCACATTAAGACCCATAAAATTGCAGAAATCATCAAAATGCAGCTGGAGTACGGAATTGAGAAATTCAAGTGTGCTACCATTGCTGAGGCTGAACTTTTAGCCCAAACTGGGGCAAAAGATGTGTTATTGGCCATGCAGCCCACAGGCCCCAATATTTCTCGGTTTTTTGATTTGATGGATGCCTATCCCAAGACCCATTTTTCTACTATAGTGGACAATCCGAAGATCATGGAACGTATCGCCGCCATGGCCGCTATAAGGCAACACTTGGTATCGTTATGGTTAGATATCAATAATGGAATGCACCGTACAGGTATTGCACCAGGCCAAGAAGCTATTGAACTTTATAAAGAAATGGTTTCAAATGCCCATACAGTGGCGGAAGGCTTTCATGTGTATGACGGTCACATTAGGGATACCGATATTGCGGTAAGAACAAAGGTTTGCGATGCTGCTTTTGAAATGGTGATACAGTTTAAAAAGGAACTGGAGGCATTCGGAATGGAAGTGAAACATATTGTCGCTGGCGGTACGCCCTCGTTTCCAATTCATGCTAAAAGAAATAATGTGCAAGTTTCCCCGGGGACTTCCTTGTTATGGGATTATCGATATGGTACCCTTTTCCCTGATTTAAATTTTTTACCAGCTGCGGTTTTGATGACAAGGGTCATTAGCAAGCCTAAACCAGGGTACTTGTGTTTAGATTTAGGACATAAGTCGGTCGCTCCAGAAATGCCCTTACCGAGGGTTCAATTTTTAGGCGATATCGCTTTTGAACAGCTAGGGCAAAGTGAAGAACACCTTGTGGTGACCACTACAGAAAGTAAAGGTTTTGAAGTAGGCGACGTTCTGTATGCGATACCATATCATATATGCCCTACCGTAGCAAAATATCATGAAGTGACCGCGATTTTTGACGATAAGAATCCTCAAGTGTGGCAAGTCGCCGCTCGAAACAATAAAATCACAATTTAAGTCAAAACTATGTTCGTATTCGATGCCCATTTAGATCTTGCCATGAATGCCCTAGAATGGAACAGAGATTTAAGATGGCCGGTCAATGAACTAAGGGCGAGTGAAGCCGGTATGACCGATAAACCGGACAGAGCGCTGAATACGGTCTCTTTGCCCGAAATGCGAAAAGGGAATATTGGTCTTTGTGTGGCAACCCAAATTGCACGTTATGTAAAAAAAGGGAGTTCTTTGCCCGGTTGGAATTCGCCACAACAAGCTTGGGCCCAAACACAAGGGCAATTGGCATGGTATAAGAGTATGGAAGATATGGGTGAAATGGTACAAATCCATAATCTGGAAACCCTCAATAGCCATCTCAACAATTGGCAAAACGACGCATTAAACACCCCTATCGGCTATATATTAAGTTTGGAAGGGGCAGATTCCCTAGTAAGCTTAGCATACTTAGAAAAGTCTTATGAAGCGGGTCTGCGCGCCATAGGGCCAGCCCATTATGGTCCCGGCACCTATGCTCACGGTACAGATTCCGTAGGTGGTATTGGGGTGAAAGGAAAAGCACTCTTAAAAAAAATGGAGGAGCTCAACCTCATTTTAGATGCTACGCATTTATGTGATATGAGTTTTTGGGAAACTATGAGCCTTTATAAGGGGCCCGTTTGGGCAAGCCATAACAATTGCAGGGCCTTGGTAAATCATAACCGGCAATTTTCAGATGAGCAAATTCAAGAACTAATTTCAAGAAAAGCAGTTATCGGCATTGCTTTAGATGCGTGGATGATGGTACCCAATTGGGTACGTGGCGAGTCTACTCCTTTGGGTATGGGTGTTAGTCTAGAGCAAATGGTGAATAATATAGACCATATCTGTCAACTGGCAGGAAACACCTTACATGTAGGCATTGGTACAGATTTGGATGGTGCTTTTGGTAAAGAACAATCTCCTGCAGATTTAGATACCATTGCCGATTTACAAAAAGTACCGCAGCTTTTAGCAAAGAGAGGCTATACCTCAGTTGATATTGACCATATTATGCATCAGAATTTTATAGATTTTTTGAGAAGGGTGTGGGGATGATATTTTCATTCTGTAAATTACGTACATAAAAGAAATATAGTAACCAGTTACTATATACAATTGTTGGCATGCATTAAGAAATAAATGAAATTGACAGACAAAATATGGCAAGAACTCGAAGGAGGATACAGAGTTCCTTATGACGTATCGGATCCGTTGAGGCAATTAGAACAGACCAAAGA
>CAYGUO010000213.1:0-4559 GCA_964353095.1 uncultured Flavobacteriaceae bacterium
TGTTGCCGGATGGATATTAGAACTTGATAGGGGCGAAGGCATACCTTGGAAAGGGAATTACTCTGGTTGGTTAGATCAAAAATCAAAACGTTTGGCACAAGAAAGCAAACAAGCTTCTAAACGCCAAAAAACTTTGGAACGCGAATTGGATTGGGTTCGTCAAGGTGCCAAAGGGCGACAGACCAAGCAAAAAGCTCGACTTAAGAATTATGATAAGTTAATGAGCCAAGATCAAAAACAACTAGAAGAAAAGCTGGAAATTTATATCCCAAACGGGCCTCGATTGGGTACCAATGTGATTGAAGCCAAAGGCGTAAGCAAAGCCTATGGTGATAAATTACTCTATGAAGATTTAAATTTCAACCTACCACAAGCGGGTATTGTAGGTATTATTGGTCCGAACGGGGCAGGTAAGACCACCATTTTCAGGATGATTATGGGAGAAGAAACCCCAGATAAAGGATCTTTTGTGGTAGGTGACACCGCTAAGCTCGCTTATGTAGATCAAAGCCATTCCAATATTGATGTAGACAAATCAATTTGGGAAAATTTTAGTGAGGGCCAAGAATTGGTAATGATGGGCGGAAAACAGGTGAATTCTAGAGCCTATTTGAGTCGCTTTAACTTTTCTGGTAGTGAGCAAAACAAAAAGGTCAACATGCTTTCAGGTGGGGAGCGTAATAGATTGCATTTGGCAATGACCTTAAAAGAGGAGGGTAACGTACTATTGCTCGATGAACCTACGAATGATTTAGATGTAAACACCCTGCGGGCATTGGAAGAGGGTCTAGAAAGTTTTGCTGGATGCGCTGTGGTGATATCACACGATAGGTGGTTTCTAGATCGTGTCTGTACCCATATTCTTGCATTTGAAGGAGACTCACAAGTGTATTTCTTTGAAGGATCCTTCTCAGATTATGAAGAAAACAAGAAGAAGCGACTAGGAGGTGATTTGATTCCAAAACGTATCAAGTATAAAAAATTGATTCGATAAGGTTTCTACGGTTCAAGCACTCATAAAAACTAGCCTTTAAGATTATTTCCTGACGATATGGAATAACTTGTTAAAAATCATCATTTGGATACCAATCCAGTTGTATGACTTCAATGGAGGGGTTTCCTTTTTGTATAAGCTGTTGGAATTTTGCAACATCACTTACCTCAGGTCTACCGCGATAGTGATACGGATATACTTGTTTAGGCATAAACTCCAATACGGCGCTTGCAGCACTTTCTTCGGTCATTGTATAAGGTAGGTTCATGCAGATAAAGGCTTTATCGATATTTTTTAAAGTCCTCATTTCAGGGATACCTTCCGTATCTCCAGAAAAATAAATCCTTTCATCTCCAATGGTTAATACATATCCATTTCCTCTTCCTTTAACGTGAAATGCTAAAGCTTCTTCTCTTAAATTATACATGGGTATTGCTTCGATGGTCATCCCAAAGCGTTCTTTACTGTCCCCATTGTTCAAAACATCCAACTGTGGGGTAAATTTTTCAGGCATTTCATTAGCCACCACTTGCGGCACGATAATTTTGGCCTTTTCTGTAGCTAATGCCTCCAAAGTCTCTAAACTAAAATGGTCACCGTGTATATCCGTGATTAAAATTAAATCAGGTTGTTTATAATTGCTAAAGGCAGAAAGCCCACCAACCGGATCAATGTAGATGGTAATGTTGTTCCATTCCAAAACAGCTGTAGCATGTTCAACGGGAGTAATGACCAATGGATGCTTAGTTTCGGTTGGAATTTCAGTTGTCGCAGTCGTTTTTTTAGGCGGTGTTTTTTTATTTCCACATCCATAAAACACAAATAAAACAAACAAGGTAAAAGAAAAAGCGTATTTCATGATAAAAATTATTAGTGCCTTAAAGTTAGGCAATCAAAGGGATTGTAAGTTTATTCTAATGGTGTAAAAACCTAAAAACATCTAAAATTAAAACCATAACGTAGATATACCAACACTGTAAAAAGTTTTAATACGAAATATTAAATTTAAGATTATGACTGAGACAAAAAATAACAACGGATTAAAAGTGATAGCAGGTCTTTTAGGCGTTATCCTTTTAGGTACTATTATTTATACCGTTAGTCTTTACCAAGACAAAAAGAAAACAACCGATGCTCTTACACAAGAGAAAGAATTGGTTGTGGAAGATTTGAATAGTTTAAAGTCGGAATATGACAAAGCTATTTTAGAAAGTAATGCCACTAATGAAGAATTGGTTGCTGCTCGTGACAATATTGCGCAGTATCTTGATTCTGTTAAAACAATGAAAGCTGATATTGCAAACTTATCAAGATATAGAAGACAAGTAAGTGTTCTAAAAGCTGAAAGAGAGCAATTACTAAAGCAGGTTGATTCATTAACGCAGTCAAATTCATTATTAGCGATGCAACGTGATAGCACTTATGTTGAGCTTGAAAAGCAAACTGTTTTTAATGATTCTTTGGTTGTTTCCAATACACAATTGGCAGATGCTGTTGAAAGAGGCGCTGCATTGAACCTTTCTAGCCAGAGTATTGATGCTGTAAAAGAAAGATCAAGTGGTAAATTGGTGTCAACGTCAAGAGCGAAAGCTACTGATAAGTTTAAAGTTTGTTTTACGATAGCAGATAATGTTATTGCTTCTGCGGGTGATAGAGAGTTCTTTATTGAAGTTCTTGACCCTCAAGGGAATACTATCGGTGAAGGTCTTACACAAACAAACGAAAACGGAGGTTCTATCTCTTACACAAAAGGAACTAGCTTCTACTATGAAAATAGTTCTTTAGATGTATGTGATTACATTAACAAACCAGCTGGTGATTTCCAAAAAGGAAATTATATGGTGAACGTTTATGACGATGGTTTGAAATTATTAGGTACTTCAAAATTCGTTTTGAAATAGTCAGAACACTATCCACACTATAACGAAAAAGGGCAATCAATTTTGATTGCCCTTTTTTACGTTTTGAAGTGATTGAAAGTTACTTTAAACTTCCTACCATATCTTCTGGTTTTACCCATTCATCATATTCAGATGCGGTAACATAACCAAGATTAACAGCTTCTTCTTTTAAGGTAGTTCCGTTCTTATGGGCTGTATTGGCAATCTCCGCGGCTTTATAGTACCCAATTTTAGTGTTTAAAGCGGTTACCAACATTAAAGAATTGTTTAACAAGGTCTTTATGGTAGCGTGATTGGGCTCAATACCTGTAGCACAATTGACATCAAAACTTTTACTTGCATCCCCTAAAAGTTGGGCAGATTGTAAAATATTAGCTGCCATCATAGGCTTAAAAACATTAAGCTCATAATGTCCTTGCGTCCCTCCGACGGTAATAGCCACGTCATTTCCGATTACTTGGGCACAGACCATGGTCAATGCTTCGCATTGGGTAGGATTTACCTTACCGGGCATGATAGAGCTACCAGGTTCGTTTGCGGGAATTATGATTTCACCGATACCGGAACGCGGTCCGGATGCCATCATTCTAATATCATTGGCAATTTTATTTAATGAAACGGCCAACTGTTTTAAAGCACCGTGACTTTCAACAATGGCATCATGAGCGGCTAGGGCTTCAAATTTATTGGGAGCAGTAATAAAGGGCAGTGCTGTGAAATCTGCAATATATTTTGCGACCAACACATCATATCCTTTTGGTGTATTGAGCCCAGTGCCTACAGCAGTTCCACCAAGTGCAAGTTCCCCTAAGTGTGACAAGGTGTTTTTTAACGCTTTTAAACCGTGGTTCAATTGTGAAACATAGCCGGAAAATTCTTGACCTAATGTTAGGGGAGTGGCATCCATTAAATGGGTACGACCAATTTTTACCACCTCGGCAAATTCCTTCGATTTTTTTTGAAGCGTATTTCTAAGTTGTTCGATACCTGGAATGGTTACATCCATAATCTTTTTATAGGCCGCAATATGCATTCCGGTTGGAAAAGTATCATTTGACGATTGTGATTTGTTCACATCATCATTGGGCTGAATGGTCTTTTCACCTTCTCCGATAGTTTTTCCGGCCAGTTCATGAGCTCTATTGGCAACCACTTCATTAACATTCATATTGCTCTGTGTACCAGAGCCTGTTTGCCAAATCACTAACGGAAATTGGTCATCGTGTTTGCCTTCTAAAATTTCATCACATACCGCAGCAATCAAATCTCTTTTTTCTTTGGCCAAAACTCCCAGTTCATGATTGGCATAAGCTGCAGATTTTTTAAGATATGCAAAGCCATAAACAACCTCTAAGGGCATTGAAGCTGGTGCTCCTATTTTAAAATTGTTTCTTGAGCGTTCTGTTTGCGCACCCCAGTATTTGTCGGCAGGTACTTTTACCTCGCCCATGGTGTCTTTTTCTATTCTATAATCCATAATAGTGATTTTCTAAATGCAAAGGTAAAGTTTGGACTTTTATATATTCCTGATTTTTGTCTGTTTCCAATTTTTTTTTGAAATCGATTTGCAATTTTGCACATTTTCAGGGTATCTTTGTAATATAAATAAATTTTCATGGTAGAATTTGACCAATATCTCGGATTTTTAGCGTTTTTAACCATAT
>CAYGUO010000214.1:0-4380 GCA_964353095.1 uncultured Flavobacteriaceae bacterium
GATTTTAAGTTATGGTTGGAGTAATGTTATTTAAAATACTGGAATTGAATTAAATAAAATTCACTATAGATTTTTCTTATGACAGCTTTTTTAGTTAAAAATGCTATTATTTTTCCACTCTGTTGTCGTCAAAAGATGAAGGTAGTAATTTAGGAATTAATTTGATGAAAATAGGCAGTAATACGGCACCCCCTGGCAACATAAAAATAGCCAAGGAGGGTATTGATTTAAAAATATCAAGCAGTTGGCTTTGTACTTTTTTACGCTCTTCTGAATCCAGTTCTTTAGAAGTTGCCTTAGCCAATAGTTGAACCAATTCCCTACTTTCTGAAAGTTCTTTTTTTAATCGTTTGCTATTTCTTAAAATTAATTTACTCACATTTTTGGTCATCCCGTCATAGAACTTTGATGCCAAATTGGTGTCTTGTAGATAGGGTATGTTTTGATGATTTTTAATAAAGAAATTTTGGACGTTTTTCAAGGCGTTCTCAGCATCGCTTTTTGACTTGTTCAAGGCCTTTGAAATCGTAAAAATAAATTGCGATTCCGTATAGTCAAGATTCGCGTCTTCCCACACGGCCAAACATGCAAAATCAAGAAGATAGTCTTTTTCAAATTCGCTTAAATTTTCTGGAATCATTTCCAAATAAGAACCTTCAAAATTGGTTTCGTTCAAATCAACATAAGACAATGATGATTCCAATAGCTGCATCAATTTGAGGTCATTTTCATTACTTTGTTTTGAATATAATGCATGGTAGGCAATATTGATGGTGATGTATTCCAATACTTGTGCATGTTGGTTTAAAGAGGGTGTTTTGTTCAAATAAGCACTAAAGATTAAAACATCAACATATAACAGCGAATTGGTCAAACTATTACCAAAAGCTTTATTGAATACATTTCCGTTAAGGTAAATTCGTGATTCCAATAGCTTTTCAAGCTGCGCAATAGTTTTATTGCCCGATAATATTTTATTAAGAAACGATATTCTTCCCACATCCATTTCTTGATAGTAAGCAAAGACAACCTCTACAAATTGTTCAAAATCTGAATTTCCTGTTTCATTCTTATATAAAAAATATAAAGCGGCCAACAGGTTGATTTTTGCAATCTCGTCTTCAGAGAGTTGGTGTTCTGCTTTAATAAACAAAGGGATGTCTAAGTGAATACCATAAATGAATCCATTGTTCAGTAACTCTAAGTAAAGTGCTTTATACGACGGGTAAGAGGCTTCTTCGGAATGTAGAAGCGACCCAAACTTATTGATCCATCCTGATGTAGAGGGGTTCATACGTCGATTTAGAGACCTCAAAGAAACGGAAATTATAAGACTTTGGCTACAATGCTATTCTTGAAATTCATTTAATGGGAAAAATAATGTATTAAGATTTATTTAACATTTAAAACCAAACCTACCTAAATAGGCTTTCGTAGGTAAGGCTGTAATAATCTTAAAAACTAATACTAATGAAAAGAACAACTAAGTATTTAATGGGGCTAGGGGGAGTACTTTTAGCAACAGCAATTTTTGTTGCAGCGGACCATATTGATGCACCTGGAACGGCCGGAACAACCGCGGACATTGCCGATTACTATGCTTTTGAACCCACAGAGGGTTCTGATAACACCGTATTTATTGTAGACCTGCAATCCAATGTTTTACCGGAGTTGGCTTACGGAACATTTGATGAAGACGTATTGACCGAAATCAATATTGATACTGATGGTGATTTGGTTGAAGATATGGTGATTCAGGCCATTGCTAGAGACGGTAGAATGTACTTTTTTGGACCTGTAATGCCAACAACAACCGGTTTAAGTAGTCAAGTTGCCATTGATGCTCCTTTAGGGAATGTTGAAATTTCCGGGGCAACTGCAATTGTAGAAAATACAGCTGCCGGTGTTTCTTTGTTTGCAGGGCCCAGACAAGATCCTTTTTACTTTGATTTTTTCCGATACAATGAAGTGGTAGCGCCTACTACTGATAATAATTCAGGGTTCAATAACCCCGGTATGGATACGTTTGACGGTGCCAATACGATGTCTATTGCACTAGAGCTTCCAAATAGCTTGATTGGCGAAACAACGGCTACCAATGTATTGGGATTGCCCGTTTACAAGACTTGGGTAACCACAAATAGAAAGCAATAGTTAATCTTAAAACATAAAAAAAATGAAAATTAATAAAATAGTTTATGTACTTTTTTTACTCACAGTTACCATAACGATGGTATCATGCAGTGACGATGATACCCCAATGGAAGAGATGGCCATGGCAACTTGTGATGATAATATTATGAACGGCGATGAAACCGGGGTAGACTGCGGGGGAACCTGTGAACCTTGCGAACAAATGTCAATGGATCCTGATTTTAGTGGGGTTTATGCTCAAGTAGATTATATGGGCAGACCAGGTATTAATACGGTTTTAAGTTCAAGTAGTGTAAAAGACATGCATAATCAATCGATACCATCTACGATGGGTGCCATGCTTCAACCCGGTTTTGAAGCCCAGCTTGAGGCCTATCATGACGGTTACGCTCTTGCTTTGGGCTTAACTGTGGAGGATGTGGATTATCAACCAAACATTCTAGGTGATATTTTAAATGGCCCTATGGATGACGGATTCACTAACAACCCGGTGAGTGCTACCGTATTGACAACAGTATTGGCCACAGATGTTTTGGAAGTTGCTCCCAACTTGCCAACCACCTATTTTAATCCAGGCTCTGGTGCACCTGCTTATGAAGGGGCTATTGGATTAACCGGAAGAACGTTGCAAGATGATGTTATTGATGTTTCGTTGATTCTTCTTTTTGGAGGCGGTGATGGTGCGCGTTTTAATGGACAAAATGGTTTACCATTATTAGTTACCGATGGTGTGGGTTTAACAGCTGATAATATTACAGCCACGTTCCCCTACATTGGAGACCCTGAATAAAAATTATTCCTATGAAAAAGAGGGGAGCGGTAGTTTTCATGCTGCTCCCTATTTTTAAAACTATCATAGTAACACTTAAAATCAGTATTATGAAGTATTTCATCATTATTATAGTTGCTTCAATAGCAATAGCTTGTGGTCATAAAGAGGATGCTTTTGCAACTTCATCCAAAGACTATAATGTTTTTTTACATGCAGCCCCTAAACCATCCACTTCAAAATATTATGAGCTTTGGAACCATAAAATTACCAAAGACAGTTCTCAATTACTAAGTTTTGGTAATGTGGCGGCTGAGTATAACCGCTATTTTAAGAATACAGGGGATATTAGCTTCTTAAAGAAAGCAGAACAAGCACTCACCAAGGCCGTAGAGATTGCCAATATTAACCAAGCTTCGTACAAAAGGGCTTTAGCAAGAAATTATATAGCACAACATCGATTTAAAGAGGCGCTTACGCTCGCTGAAGAAGCACAAAAATTAGGTGGTGGTGCTAAAGAAACAAAGCAGCTGCTCTTTGATGTGCATATGGAGTTAGGTAACTATAGTGCGGCAAACTCTTATTTAGATAGTATTACAAATCTCAGTGATTTTGGTTATTTGATAAGAGTAGCTAAATGGAATGACTATAAAGGGGACCTTGATACAACCATTCGTTTTATGGAAAAAGCAATGGTTAAGGCAGAGTCCGCTAAAAACCGAGCTTTAATGCTTTGGTCATATACCAACATTGCTGATTATTATGGACATGCAGGTCGAATAGCAGCTTCTTATGAGTATTATTTAAAATCACTTTCGCTAGACCCACAGAATGCCTATGCCAAAAAAGGAATTGCATGGATCATCTTTTCCCACGAAAAAAATGGGAAAGAAGCCCTACGCATTTTAGATGCCATTACTGAAAACTATCATGCCCCGGACTATTATATGCTGAAGGCAGAAATCGCTGATTTTATGGGTGATAAACAAAAAAGGAACCAAAATTTGGATACCTATGCCTCAGTAGTTGCCAACAAACACTATGGCGACATGTACAATGGATATAATGTGGAATACTACTTAGGTCATACCAATGCCATTGAAAAGGCATTTCATCTGGCTAAAATTGAAGTTGGGAACAGGCCGACTCCGGAGTCCTATAATTTATTGGCAACTGCGTTTTATAAGAATAAAGAGTACGGGAAAGCGCTGCAAATTGTAGAAGAACATATTATGGATAAAACCTATGAACCGGCAATTTTATGGAATGCGGCAAAAATTTACAAGGCAAATCAAAAACTTAAAATGGTTACGGAACTAAAACCAGAATTGTTGGGTGCGGTATATGAGTTGGGCCCAGCAGCTTTGGAACAAATACAAAGTCTTTAATAATAAGGTTGATTGGTTGTTTTTTAGTGGAACACCTTAGCCATAATGGTTAAGGTGTTTTGGTTTGTT
>CAYGUO010000215.1:0-4365 GCA_964353095.1 uncultured Flavobacteriaceae bacterium
AACTGACACTATGCAAAAAACGAAAAGTCGTTTCCTTAACTTTACACTAAACTATCTTCGGTTTGATTTTTGTACACTCTTTGAAAAAACCAACATGGCTCAAAAAACTCTGATTTTTTTACTGGTTGTCCTTTGCAGTTTGACTTTTGCTAGAGCACAAGAAATAGGCACTAACGAAACCATTATAAATGCCATTACCAAACAAGGTCAAGCCTTTATAAAGGATAAGAACATCAACTCGGTTTCCATTGGTATCTACAAAGCTGGAGAACGTTACATACAGCACTTTGGGGAATTGGAAAAAGGCAAGGGCAACCCGCCTACCAATGAAACCATTTACGAGATAGCATCGGTAACCAAAACTATGACGGGCTATTTGGTGGCCAAAGCTGTTTTAGAAAAAAAGATTCGTTTAGAAGAGCCTGTGGCCAACTATTTAGAAGGCGATTATAGCAACCTCAGCTTTAACAATGAACCTGTTACCATCAAGCATCTGCTCACCCACACAGGCGGAATGCCCATGTTTTTGCCAACAAGTATGAACGGGCTTTTTGAGACCCAAGCGGTAAACGTACCTGAACTCTATTTTGAACTTGAAAAATCATATAGCAAGCCACAGTTTTTAACAGATTTAAAACTATTGACACTCGACGAAGTTCCAGGCAAGACCTATTCGTATTCAAATGCAGGGACCGAGCTATTGGGCCATATTTTAGAAATTGTTTACGAGAAAAATATTGACGAGCTCTTTGCGGAAAGTTTCTTGAAAAAACAAGGGATGAACAGCACTGCAATAGTGCATAACGCCGAACAACAGGACAGACTGATTCAGGGTTACTGGATGGATAATAGGAAACCCAGTCCCAATCAATTAAATACCCTTTGGGCAACCGGCAGTGGTGCAAAAACAAATATGCCCGATATGTTAAGCTATATTGAATTGCAATTGGATACTGAAGACCCAATAGTTGCGGAATCTCACCACGCTTTATTTGAAGTCAAAAGCCCATTGAACATAGGCTATTTATGGCGTATCTGGACGGATAAGTACGGCACATCGTACCGACACCATGGCGGTACTTCAGGAATGCAAAACTGGTTGTTTATCTATCCCAAATATGATTTGGGTATCTCCATTATGACCAACCAGAGTGATTATAAGACTCCTGATAAATTGAGTAGTGCGGTAAAGAAAATTCTCAAATCCATTGTGAAAACTTAATGTGCGGTTTACCGATTAAAAACCCTTAGTTAAACATCAATTTATAAGTGTTTTATTAAAAATAAAGCCGCTTACAAAGTAGTTCTGAAATGGAGCAAATCGTAACCCATCTTTTACATAACCCCTGAAAAAGCCTTATTTTTAAGGTAATGACATAAACATGACATCTAAATGTCGTCATCAAGGTAAGTGGAACACCATACATTTGTTTCATCAATAAAATCAAAATTCATGAACAATCAATCACTTGCCGAGAGACTTAAATATTACAGAAAAAGTAAGGGCTATTCCCAAGAAGAATTATCACATCAAACCCAAGTTACCGTGCGTACCATTCAACGTATCGAAAAGGCAGAGGTGAATCCGCATTTAAATACGTTAAAATCGCTTGCTGCGGCATTGGATATTGAAGTAAATGAATTGCTTCCCCTAGAAAACCCAAAAGAAGAAACCGTTAAGAAAAAATGGCTTTTGTTATTGCATGCTACCCCTTTATTAGGCGTTTTTATTCCTTTCTGTAATGTACTTATCCCTCTTTTTATATGGATCCACAAAAGAGAAGACAATCCTATTTATGATAAGCACGGCATTAAGGTGATTAATTTTCAGATTACAGTGTTACTATTGGCCTTTTTAGCTTTTATAAGCCTTGTAAGTATTGAAAAATGGGGCTTCTTAGCTTTCATTTTGACCTTGCCCATATGTATCGGCATCGTCATTTTTAATATCATTTATGTGCTACAAAAGGAAAAATGCTACTATCCGTTGGCAATTCCCTTTTTAAAATTTAAACAAGCTGGTACCCTAAAATTTGTAGCCTTATTATTCTCGGTATTCCTCTTTAGTAATTGCGCCACCAAAACCAATCAAGACATCATACGGTTAGACGGCAGTACCATTTCAAAAGACTCTTTGACTGTTAAACTGAATCAACTAAAAGATGATGCTCATGTACAGGGATTAGCTGTTGCCATATTCAATGACAACCAACCGGTGTATCAAAATATACTTGGATATAAAGATTTTCCTAAAAAATTACGCTTAACAGACTCTACCAACATCTATGGCGGCTCATTAAGCAAAGCGGTATTTAGTGTTTTGGTCATGAAGTTGGTAGAAGATAAGGTCATTGATTTAGACACCCCTTTGGAATCTTACTTACCAAAGAAAATATATGAATACGAACCTCTTACCCGTTGGCATGATGACTATTCTGATTTAGAGGCGGACAGTCTATACCATAAAGTAACTGCCAGAATGTGTTTGGCACACACGACAGGTTTTGCCAACTGGCGTTTTTTTGAAGCAGATGGCAAATTAAAAATTAATGGCACTCCAGGTAGTAGGTACCTTTATAGTGGTGAAGGTTTTGTGTACCTCCAAGTGGTCTTAGAAAAAATCACAGGAAAAGGCTTGGAGGAATTGGCCCAAGAATTGATTTTTAAACCCCTGCAGATGACGAACTCGGCATACCTCTGGCAACCGCGGTTTGAAAATGATTTTGCTTATGGGCATTTAAAAGATGGTACCACCCATCAAAAAGACATTGACAATGAACCCCGGTCTGGCAGCACGATGGAAACCACAGCCGGTGATTATATTAAATTTTTAACCGCCCTACTTAATAAAAAAATTCTAAATAAAGCATCTTATGATGAGATTTTCAGTCCTCAAATTCGGATTAAATCGTTAACACAATTTGGACCAGGTGCGGAAATAACCACCGATAAAAACGATGCTATAAATTTGAGCTATGGTCTAGGCTGGTCTTATATTGAAACCCCCTTTGGAAAAGGAGTGGCTAAAGGGTGTCATGGCGATGGTTTTCAACACTTCGCCATACTTTTTCCTGAAACTGGCAAAGGAATCATGATTATGACCAATTCTGATAATGGCAATAGTATTTACAAAGAGTTATTGGAGTATGGCATTGGTGACACTTATACGCCTTGGGAGTGGGCGAATTACATCCCATATACAAAGTAAAACCTTAACAGGTTGAATGGTTTAATTCGCTCTCACCAATCTGGGTCATTACTTAAAAAACAGACAGCATGTTATTGTAGACAACCTTTTTACGATAGCGTGCGTCTATTAAACTATAGCGTCAAAACCAATCTAACAAATTCAACTTATGGATGCCAACACAAGTAAGTCAAAAGCAAATAAAATAAGCGGTGTCATAGGAAGTTCATTACTCCTTGTAATGGCATTATTTCATGGTAGTGGTTTTTCGTTTGTTCGCGAAACCATTCTAGAATCAAATTCCAAAGACTTTTTAAAAGAAATTGTTCCCGTTTTATTTGCACATCCGTCCATTCACCTCATCGGGCTAGCTGCTTTTGGGATACTATCAATTACCATTGAAAAAAAAGCCTCAAAAAAAGTATTACTACTTCTTTCGTTGTTGATACTGGCAGATGCCCTTTTGGCCTTTTATTTAGGCGGAATACTCCCCGGAATACTTCTTTCTGTAGCGACACTTTGCTTTGTTTTAGCTAGTCGCAAATAAAATCGAACTAAAACTTATAGTTTAATTTCAGCAGCTTGTCTCATATCCCGAGATGAAGCGCCAACCTTAATTTGATAAGCTCCCTTTTCAAGTACCCATCCCTTCTTATCTTCATTCCAATACCGAAGTTCAGCCACTGGTATTTGTAAGTGAATACTATCCATAGTACCAGGTTGTAGTATGCTCGTTTTAGTAAAGGCTTTCAATTCTTGCCTAGGCCTATCGATTGCTGAGTTTATTTTTTCAGTATACACTTGAACCACTTCTTTACCCATGACCGCCCCAATATTCTTAATGGTTAACGCCATATTGATAGTATCATTGATTACTTCAACTTGTAAAGAGCCATATTCAAAAGTACTGTATGACAAGCCGAAACCAAAAGGATAAGAAACTTCCGTTTTTTGCTTATCAAAATGACGGTAGCCCACATAAATACCTTCATCATAGTGGGTGTAATCTTTGTTCCGCACTTTTTGAACTTCAGGTCGTTCATCTGGCGGAAACATCATACCAGTCAACATTTGGGGTAAAGACCAAGTCTCTCCACTTTTTGGGAAATTTTTATCGGATTCATGATCAGCCAAATTCACAGGAAAAGTAACAGGTAACTTACCGCTAGGGTTTACTT
>CAYGUO010000216.1:0-4256 GCA_964353095.1 uncultured Flavobacteriaceae bacterium
GATGGCGGGGGAATGCGATTTAGAGAGGCATTTAATGAACGTTATGTCAATGGAATACGTTTTGTTGATTATAATAACTACAAACCGAAAAATGCCCTTAAAAACATTTACGATATTGATAGTTTATACCTTTCGGATGGCTTGGATTTACTTTCAAAAATAGAATTAAAAGAAGTTGCCGTCCAACCCTTGAATTAATCAATCTTTAATCTTATTTCGGTTGCTTGACCATCTATAATTCTCACTATAAATAAGCTGGCATTGTCATTGTCATCCATATTTTCATATTTATCTTGTCCCAGTAGCTTATTTGTGAAATCAGGAGTGGTATTACTATGCCCTACGATAAGAACATTTAAGCCTTCATTTTTCATCTTAAATGCTTCAATATCCAGCTCTTTTGGGTCGTAATATTGAACGGTAATATCTTTTTTCACCGAAGTGGGAGCGGCGGTCATGATAGTCCGTTCATAATTGGTGGAATAAATGGCATCTAAAGGAATGTTATCAAACACTTCGGCCCATTTTATAGCTCTGTGCAATCCTTCTTGTATGAGTTCAGGGTCCACATTATTAGTATCCGTTCGGTCTTTTTCTGCGTGGCGAATTAAATAAAAGGTGGAAATTGTAGGTTCTTTTGTAATTTCCATATCTTTACCCGCATTGTTGCAACTAAGTACACCCACACAAAGCAACAAAGCAAAAAATGATTTAATATTATTTGATGCTACTCTTTTTATTTGATTCCCCATTTGATTTAATTGAATTCAGATAAAAATAGCACTAAATTTTTAATATACTCATGGGTAGGTTTTGTAAATTTTTTATTGTTTTTCTATTCTCATTATACACATTTGGGCAAGAGGGTTCGTTGCCTGCAGATTTGAGACAGCATAATCTTACGCAGTATAATGCTAGTTTGTTTAATCCTACATTTTCTTTTGATAGAAATCAACCAAGGTCTGTTTCTTTGTGGACGAGATGGCAATGGCAAACAATAGATGCAGATCCATCAACTATCTTTTTTAATTATACTCAAAAATTAAGTAACCAGTCATCTGGTGGTCTTGGTTTTTTTCAAAATAACACGGGGGTTTATTTAAACACTGGAGGTGTTTTCAACTACGCCTTTGCCATACCCTTAGGGGAAGATTCTAATTTGATTTTTGGAGCTAACGTTTTTGCCTATCAACAAAAGTTAGCGAATGAAAGTTTAACGCTCGGGGGAGTTCCCGCAACCCTTCCGATTTCAACAGAAGATCGAATAATAGCAGAATTTGCGCCAGGGTTAAGGATACAAGCCAAGAGTTTTAGTATGGCTATGACCGTTGAAATTGCTTTGAAGTTTTTTTTTTCTAATAGTGAAAGTTTAGATTCGGAACGGATATTTTCAGGTTCTATTAGTAATGACTTTCCGATATTCCTTTTTGATGAAGTTAGCTATTTAAGACCATTGGCTTACATACGTGCTATACCAAACGCAGATACTCAGTATGGTCTAACCACTATTTTTTCTAATCCAAAATTTTGGGTCCAAGGGGGTTATAACAGCTTTTATGGAGCATCAGGTGGGGTAGGAGCTACGGTATTTAAAAAACTATCGGTTGGAGCTTTAGTCGAATTTGGGTTAACTGATGCTATTAATAGTCAAGACCCAACATTCGAGATTGTCGCTTCTTACCATTTTGGAAAACAAACCTTCGCAACAAAAGAAAAGAAGGAAGTGCTCACTGTTGATGAAAAAATGGCAGAGGTTGAAGAAAGAAGACGTTTAGCGGAAGAAGAGAAGGAGCGACAACGTTTGGAAGAAGAGAAGCAACTGGCCCAAGCACGCCAAGATTCAATTAACAATGCAAGACAGCTTGAATTGGCCGCTCTTAGAGAACAAAGTAGATTGGATAGTATTGCAAGGGTTCAACGGGAACAAGAAGTTGTAGTACAAGCTAACGAAAAGTATGAAGAAGTTGCTACATCTGACGGGCTCGAACCTGGGTTTTATTTGATTGCCAACGTGTTTGGTACGCAACGGTATTATGAAAACTTCATGAAAACATTACAAACTAGGGGTTTAAAACCTAAGTCTTTCTTAAGAAGTTTAAATGGGTTCAATTACGTTTACTTAGAGCGATATAATACTATAAATGAGGCGAGAGCTGCCCGAAATAGTAACTATAATGGTCAATATTCAGACGCCTTATGGATATTTAGGGTAAGAGGTAAGTAATTATTTGGCGATTTCACTCGTCACTAAATGATTCAAATAAACCATTGTGTTCATTAGATATTTTCTATCTCTAGTCATGGTACCCATAGCTACCGCTCCTTGTAAAATAGTGTAGAGTTGTTTGGCGAATTGAAGTGGAGGTACGGGAATTTTTATTTGACTCTCATTAACACCATTTTCTAAAACTAGAGCAATTCTCCCTTCAATATCTTTTATGGTCTCCTTTGCCGCAGCGGCCAATAATGAGTTATTATGTTGTGCGTCTACCCCAATATTGAGTATTGGACAACCACCCATTGGAACAGTGAAAACATCATATTGTTTGTAAAAATTGATTAAGGCCTCAATTTTATCCATTGCGCTGCCCTTTATCTCAAGAACAGTATCTATTTTTTCAATTAAAATATTTCGGTTGTATTCAAATGATGCTAGCGCCAAAGCCTCCTTGTTTTCAAAATTCCCATAAATGGCACCTTTAGTAAGGCCAGTAGCCTCAGTTAAATGACTCATACTTGTACCTACGTAACCGTGCTTGTTAAAAATTGGTGCAACGGTTTCTATAATATACTTTGTCGTTCTTTCCGCTTTGGTAGACATGTTCCATTTGGTTTGCGATAAAGATAAAAAAAATATATACTGTGTGGTATATGAAAATTAAACACTCTAAGAATCATACTTATGCTTGTATCTCATTTTGAGCGTAGTTGAAATGTATTCAAAATCAACACGTTAAATTTTCAACTGCGTTCAAAATGATAACAAGCTAGGCTTTTAGGATATTCTTTTTAGTCTATAAATTTATTTTACCAGTTCATTCTGGTTTCTAAACACCAATTTATCGTCAAAAGAATCTAACAGAATTATACTTTCACTTTTTACATTTCCCGCTAGTAATTCTTTTGAAAGTGTATTCAAAACTTCTTTTTGAATTAACCGTTTTACCGGTCTTGCACCATATTGGGGGTCATAGCTTTTATTTGACAGATAATTAATGGCTTCTTCAGTAGCATCCATAGTAATCTGCTGTTTCGATAACATCTTCTTAAGTCCATTAAGTTGTATGGTAACTATTTGCTTTATAACTGCCTTGCTAAGTGGTGTGAACATAATGATGTCATCAATACGATTTAAGAATTCAGGTCTGATGGTCTTTCTCAAAAGATTCAAGACTTCTATTCGTGCTGTATCCGCAGCAATATCTAAATTTTCTGCACCTTCAAATTTTTCTTGGATGATATGGCTTCCCATATTACTTGTCATAATTATTATCGTGTTTTTAAAATCTGCAATTCTACCTTTGTTGTCCGTCAATCTACCTTCATCCAATACTTGAAGCAAGATGTTGAAGGTGTCCGGATGTGCTTTTTCAATTTCATCCAACAACACAACGGAATAGGGTCTGCGCCGAACAGCTTCTGTTAATTGACCACCTTCATCGTATCCAACGTATCCTGGAGGTGCTCCTACTAGTCGGCTTACAGAATGCCGTTCTTGATATTCACTCATGTCAATTCTGGTCATTGCATTTTCATCATCGAACAAGTAGGAGGCAAGTGTTTTGGCCAATTCTGTTTTACCCACACCAGTAGTACCTAAAAAAAGAAAGGAACCAATAGGTTTTTTAGCATCTTGAAGACCAGCTCTACTTCTTCTAATGGCATCTGAGACAGCTTCAATAGCTTCTTCTTGACCTACAACCCTTTGATGCAATACTTCTTCAAGTCTCAATAGTTTTTCCCGCTCGCTTTGCAGCATTTTGGTTACGGGTATACCGGTCCATTTTGCAACAACCTCAGCAACGTCTTCACTTGTAACCTCTTCTTTAATAAGCGTACTTGATTTTTGTTGCTCTTGAAGCTCAATATTCAATTTATCTAAAAGCTCTTGTGCTTCTTTAATTTTACCATAACGCAGTTCTGCGACTTTGCCATAGTCTCCATTGCGTTCAGCACGTTCAGCTTCAAGTTTGTAGTTTTCAATGTCTTGTTTTGTTTTTTGAATGTTGTCTACTACAATTTTTTCACTTTCCCAT
>CAYGUO010000217.1:0-4247 GCA_964353095.1 uncultured Flavobacteriaceae bacterium
TGAGAATGGTATTTAAACCTGGTTCTAGCTCATTTAAGGTTTTACTGTAAAAAGTGTTCATGCCATTTTTAAAATCAATAGGATTAGCGGTATATAGTTTATCCACCACTACTTGATTTCCAATTTTTATGAGTTTTTTTATTTCGTTATTTTCCAAGGCCTGGCCACTGTGCTCCAACAATACCGGTAACCGAAACTGATTCCCAATTTCGATATACTTTTGTAAAAATTCTTTGGTAGCTCCAGCGGTACCCATATGGGCATCAAGATGGGTGACATCAATACCATTTCGAAAAGCCATTTTAACTTGATTTTCAAGCTCTAATTTTACCTGTTCCGGATTTCCGTTTTTCACAACTTCAGGAATATTATCAAAAAAATATCCGTTTTCATCCACTAGTGTTTTTACCGAATCTTTTGCGGTTACCGGACCCCATTTATAATAGCTCCATTCACTGTTTAGTGTTAAGTGAAGACCAAAATCCAAAGTGTTATTTTTTGTTGCATAAGCTGCAATTTCAGGAAACCAAGAGCAGGGCACCATAATACTTGCAGAATTTACGGGTGTCGTCTCTAGCCCCTTAATACTTGCCATATTTTCTGAATGGGTGACCCCTAAATCGTCTGCATGAATGATCAAAAGTTTTGCGTTCTGCGGGTAGCCTAATTTTTCCGCTATATTTTGTGAATAGATTTGCATAGAGGCTATCATTAAAACTATAGTGACAAAGGCTTCAATATAACTTTTCATAAGAATCCATTAGGGTATTGAAATTACAAATTTTTCTTAACGTACACTATTGGTGCAGTTTTTGCGTTCTCTGGAAAGAACTACTAAATTTTGAAAATGAAAATCTACTCTAAGAGTATCTTATCTGTTATTGCATTAATGCTTTTTATATCCTGTGGTAATGCTGATGATGACGTCAATTTTGACTTAAATCAAGGAGAATTGGGCAAAGGTGAAACACCAGATTCCTGTTTGGGCTTTGAAGACAACGACCTATTGCTATCCATTCAAGAAGAATTTGCCACTTTACCAGGTAAAATATCCATTCTTTTTAAAGTAACTGACAATCAAGGGAACCCCATTGCAGGCCTCACAGCAAACCAGTTCACTATTTACGAGCAAGGTAGAAATGATGATTGTTTCAACACCATTTCTTCATCCGAATCATTTGCTAGAATTTCACCAAATACACAAATCTTTAATAACAATACCTTATTGGTGCTTGACTTAAGTAACTCAGTATTACAAAGCAGCCTAGAAGAGCTGAAAACAGCATCCACCAGTTTTATAAACAATGTAATGCCAGCACCGGAAACGGATTCTTTCCAAATGGCTATTTATTGGTTTGACGGGGAAGATGTATTGCATTTGTTAAACCCACTAAGCTCTTCTATTTCTGAATTAACTGCCTCGGTGGCAGCTATAGATGAAAATATCAGTAATGACCCGTCAACGGATTTGTATGGCGCTGTTATCAAATCAAGCAATATTGCTGAAGAGTTGATTCAAGGAACAAATGAAGTTATTAGCGCGGCATCTGTTGTTTTATTTACAGACGGAACGGATCAAGCTTCTAGGTTTACTGAGCAAAGTGCCTTGAATGCGGTAGATAATGCAAGCCCAAACATTTCATTCTTTACTATTGGTTTAGGAGCTGAAATTGATACTCAAGTGCTTAGTGCAATAGGAAAAACGGCCAGTGTGGTTGCTAGTAACGCCTCCGAGCTAGAAGCTACTTTTAATCAAATATCCGCTCGCGTTTCTGAACAGGCCAACAGTTTTTACCTATTTGAATACTGCACCCCAAAACGCGACGGTAGTGGGGAAAACAATCTTGTAATCCAACTCACTGACGGTGCCTTACAAGGAGCCGTTCAGACTAAGTTTGATGCTACAGACTTTACTGGAGGTTGCGAATAGTTTTATTGGCACTATGCGCGCTATGTTGATGGTAAACAATACCCTGGAAAGCAAACAAAGCAACGCTGCTTGACCATATTGACAATCCAACTTATACATCTGCCATTTCACTTTTTAATCAAAAAGACCTTAGTGGCTGGCATGCCGATAAAGAAGAAAACCATTCTAGGTATTACCAATGGGACACTTGATAACAAAGAAGGTGAGCCCGTTTCTTTTATGGTCCAAGGAGAGCATGGCCCAATCGAATTTCAATCGTTTGTGGTAAAACCTATAAGCAAGTAAATGATTGTTTTACAACTACTTTAATCTAGTAGACAGTTATTTTTTTGATTATTCTGGTTGAGGAGCTATGGGACGTATCTTAATATTGCGCCATTTTACCTTTATACCGCCTCCGTCATGTATTTGCAGTGCTATCGCGCCTTTACCTTTACCTATAATCTCGTCGTCTATCCTTACCATTTCAACACCATTTAAATAGGTAGTTACCTTGTCTCCATTGGCAACAATTTTCATGCTGTTCCATTCTCCCATCTTCAACATGTTATCCTTTCCCATATCTGGTTTTATAAGCCAACCACGGCCATAAGACTCATAAATACCACCGGTATGCTTTTGGGGCGGCGCAACTTCAACCTGCCATCCTGTAACTTTAATCCCCTCAAAAGTTGACCTAAAGAAAACACCGCTATTCCCATCTGCTTCTTGCTTAAACTCTAAGGTCAATTCAAAATTATCGTAAAATTTCTCTGTAGAAAGGTATCCGTATGCTTCATCTGGCCCACTTTCACAGATTAACTCTCCATTATCAACATACCATTTTTCTGTTCCATGGATGACCCATCCATCTAAATTTTCGCCATTAAAAAGTACTGTTTCTCTGGTTTGACCCCTTGTTGAAAAGGTGATGGTACAAACTAGAAAAGCTAACAGGATAGTATTCTTCATATTTAAAAATTCTTTAAGATTTAGAAAGATACAGAAATTCTTGATTCTTGAGAAGTCTATTGAAAGTAGGGTTTTATAGTCGGTAATTGTTTTATTAATGAAATCTTATTGAAACATCCTAAAAACAGAAACACGATAACTTAAAAATACAATGACATGGATGTTATAAACGATGTATTAAAAAATGGCCCTATTGCCTCATTTCCATTTTGGACCAGAGGAATTTTATTATCAATCTTTTCGAGTATTGTTTGCACCTTGCTATGTATGCTGATTGTGCTTGTTTCTTATGGTACCAGCACCTCCATTCAATTTGGATACTAGCGATAAATTAGGGCATTTGAAAATTTTTGGTTTTCCAAAGGTTTGTTCAAATCAAGCAAAAATCCGTTTATCACGGCATGGGTATATTTACCTTCTTTTTTCAGAAAAAAGGTGGGATTCATTCCGGGCTGCAGCCTAAAGGGCTTGGGTTTAAATAATTGGGGAACCACATGAATAGGCGAATTTGAAAACAACAAATCGTTAGGAATTGAATTCATTCGAATATAGGCCTGTCCAAATTGTAAAAACTGTTCACTATTCAGCACATAAAAACCCTCATTTTGAGGCGCTACTACTGGTGTAGCAACCTTAGGTGGTACAATAGTATATCCGTTGGCATCAAACGTCTCATAACCGTAATAGGTGGATAAATCTCCTTGATCGGCAATAATACTGCTAATATGAAACTTATTATGTAGTGCATTATCCACTTCGTTCCGCTGAATCCCTAAATCTAAAATATATTCTTTGCCCTCCAGTTGATACGTCGCATTTTCTATTTTTAAATCAAATAGTTTACGGTCATTTTTTGGAATTTCCTCATACCGCTCAATCGGAATATCAGTATAGGTGCCTTTCGCAATCGTATATAAAGCTGAAAGTATCGAAACATAATTCAATTTTCTGATTTCTTGCTTTTCAGTATCGTTTGCATACCCACCGGATTCTATCAAAATCAAACTGGTACCCCATTTTGCGATATTATCGCCAAAGGCTCGTGGTTCAAAATCATCGCTATAGCGCCCTACTTGACCTGGTGCATATTTTTGGATAATATCATTCATAAAAACAATGACTTTCATGGCATTGGCACGAACTTCATTCATATCCTTTTCATAGTTATACGCCGTGGCCAAATATGATATGGTAGCGGGTTTGGAAGTTCGCTCTGCGTTATAATAGGTGCTTTGATCATGAAGATTGAATCCGAAAGCGGCATCTAAACTATCTCTAACCCTTTTTAAGGCTTGTCCTTCAGGAGATTGCAGCCTAAGTGCGTCACGATTGATATCAACACCCAGTGCATTGCGACGTTGAAAAA
>CAYGUO010000218.1:0-4241 GCA_964353095.1 uncultured Flavobacteriaceae bacterium
TTTCATGTCAGTAAACATATTCATAAGGAAAAAGCCCCAATCAACCATCAGCACGACGCCACGTTGAATGATACGGTCTCTTGATGTCGCGACGACACCATCTGGACCCGTAATGTATACGGAAGGCATACCGAAAGAAGAACCTAAATTATTCTTGAATTGTTGGTCTTTCATAAACCAAGCAACATCTTCAAGGGTAGTCACTCCAGGAGTAATAACCTCATTGGAAAACGCCTTTTCGGCTATGGTATACGAAAATTCACCAGCTTCACCATAAATGGCAATTTCACTGGCCACACGTCTAGACCTGAAATCAGAAACTAATTTTTCTGCCGAAACAAAGCGTTTGGCATATTCGGGTCCTAAAACTTCCGTAAGCTCTAAAAAAGCAGAATGGGTCAACCCGTCTGCGCCACCAAAGTTTTTGGAGATATTGAGTCCTATTCTTTTGGGGTCACGCTTTGTTACAAATTCCTTTAATTCATCGGCACTGCCAAAATAATCGTACGTTCCTCCTTCTTTGAGCAGATAACCGCCGACGCCCAGTGCGGCCCGCTCTATGCGCTCCGCTCCTGTATCCGTAAAAATATAATAGGCATTACTGGTTACGTAGCCTTCTCCCATATCAGTATACAGCGGGTCTAAATTCCCTTCGCGGTTGGTCACGATCCACATGTCTATCTTGTTTTTGCGCATGGCCTCGGGCAAGACCAAATCAAATTTGTCTGCCCGCACTTGGTTTAGTTTTCGCCATCTGCGCATGGCCTCTTGACCAAAAGTATTCGCGCAAATAAGTACCAATAAAAAAGGAAGGATTCTTTTCATGACAAGCAATTAATATTGGAATTAAAAATAGCGAATAAAAAAGAGATGTACCGCTTTTTAATGGATCATGGCTGGCAGTATATACTCTTTTAAAATTTTTCTGGGTTGATTGCCTTTCCCATTTCTAAAATTTCCTGAAGTGATTACTACTACGGACGCTAATTCGGGCATAATAAAAATGAATTGACCACCCGCACCTCTCGCTTCAATTGCTTTAATAGCTTTACCCTTTACAACATAGGTGTCATGCCACCATAGGTATCCATATTCATTTTTATCTGTTGCATCTTGTAATTGTACCCGCTTTGCAAAGGATTCTTTTATCCAATTTTCTGAAATAAGTTGTTTTCCATTCCACTTTCCTTTATCAAGATATAATTGACCAAATTTGAGCAAATCTCTTGGAGTCAAAAGCATGCCACCACCAAAATAGGGCGTCATTTCCGTATCATCAGCTTGATTGATATAGTTGCTAATGTCCAAGGGTGCGAATAACTTTTCATCCATATAGGTATGAAGTGGTTTTTCTAAACGTTCGTTTAAATACACACCAAGTAAAAACGGGTTTGCGGACCCATAATCCGCATAAGTGCCAGGCTTTTTTACCATGGGAGCTTCTAAAACAGTTTTGAGCCAATTATCCGAATTACGTGGGTCTTGATAATAATCTTCTCCCGCTAGGTTATTGACATCTAATCCAGAACTCATCGTTAAAAGATCTTCTATTCTTATCTGCGATTTTAAAGCGTCTTTTGTGTATTGATACTCTTTAGGTATATGATCATATAATTTTTCTTCAACATTTTCAATAATCTTGTCATCAATTGCGATACCTATTAGGGCAGACGAAATACTCTTTGAGGCAGACCTTAAATCATGGGGAATATGGGCATTAAAGCCGTCAAAATAGTTTTCAAATACGATTTTATTTTCCTTGGCAATCAATACACTGTGCGTGTTCACTAATTTCTCAGCATGAATACTATCAATGAGCCTAACCAGTTCGTCTTCTTTTATTCCAGAATCATTAAGGCTAGCAGTCGCCCAACCATCGTTCAATTGAGAAGGTGTATTTGTATTTTGAGAGGTATCAACAGCATCTCTATTATAGTCCCAGCCATCATTGGTATGGGTTAGGTTGGTCTTTGTGAGAAGAACATCGGTCAACAAAATCTCAAGCGCAATGGAGCTTTCCAATAGGGTTGCACGAAAGTTAAATCCGGTATTACCGTCCCTAAAGAAAAGAGTGTCTCTTTTTCGTTTAAAACCGCTGGTCCAAGTTCCTCTAAATCTTTGGTCCCCAAAAAAGGGATATGCTACAAGATTATCTCCTTCTGTATGTTCTACATAAAGCATGATATCGTCTGATTGCAAGCCGTTATCCAGCATAAAGGGATTCCAGGCTCCAACAAACCTATTGTTGCCTATATTTTTAAAGCTTAGGTGATAAAAAAACTTTCCAGTTTTGATAAAACCGGTGAGTGCTTGTCCATCTTCATCATAGGCTAAATCAAAAAATAGCTGTTCCTCTAAATTAAAGCGAATGTGATTTTCGCTAGATGACATTACATTTTTATCAATCAGCATTTTATCATTGGCTATGGTTAGGTGATACTTGGCATCTTCTAGTTTTTCCAGTGATACCTGAAAGTTGAAACTATTTTTATTGGGTAAAAAGCCTATCCACTCACCTTGGTAGTCTTGCTTTGTATGTTGTGCACAGCTTATTACTGTTATAGAGGATAGAAATACGAAAATCGCTAGGTTCTTCAGCATTATATAGAGGTTTTAAGCTACAAAGGTAGTTAGTGGCACCAGCTCAAAATTGTATGAGATTAACATTGTTACCCTTTCTTGATCATCTTTCTGTAGGCTTTGGGATTCATGTTAAAATAGGTTTTAAAGACCCTATTAAAATGACTTTGATCTGCAAATCCTGCTTGGTAGGTTATTTCTGTTAAGGAGTTGGAGGCGTCTAACAAAAGGGGAATAGCTTTTTTTAGTTTTTGTTGTCTTATATACGCTCCAAGGCTCATGGAAAGGTATTTTGGCGCAGCCCTTGAGATGTGTACAGGATGCACATTTAATTGGCCAGATAGATACGAAAGGTTTAGATCAGCGGTATCAAAGTGCAGTAATTCCTTTAAGCCGTTAATCCACTGAGGGTGCTTTAAGGCATCTATGGTTTTTATACTGCTCAAGCTTTCGCATATTTGAAGTAGTAAAAGTTCTACGGATACTTTACTGTAGACATCAGATAGCACAAATTCGCGATATAATTGAGCAAAAAGAAAGTGCAATTGCGGATTTTCAATACGCTGGCTGCCTTCAAGTAAATTCAAATCGATACCATTCTTTTTGAACCATGATTTTTCAAATTCCAAATGAAACCCACTGGCATCATCCGTATGTTTAGATCCATAATGCGCCTCTTGCCAATTGTTGAACATTAAACTTCCTGATGGGCATAGGGTTTTGACCTTGGTATTACAATCCATCATATTGCCTTGTAATACGTACATGAAATAAGGGTTTTCATGGTAATGCCAATCCGTTTTAATTCCGGTATAGGTATATTGTGATAATAGTACACCATTAAAGGAAACCTCTGAATTTAGGCTTCCGTAATACTGTCCTTTTCTTAAAATTTTCATACCTGATAGTGCTTAATATGGCAAGCTTAAATCGTATATCGTAACAAGTTACTGTATTTCTGTCAAAGGAGTAGGGGAAACAAAGGGCATAGAACAGAATAGTGCCAGTGGTAGAAATCAAATATTTTTTGTATCTTAATGAGATGGATTTACCAAATGAAGTTTTATATCTTATGGTTACGGTGACTGTTGTTGCGGCTGCCTTGGGTTTTATTGGCTACCTCACAAAAGACAGTAGAAATTTCAGAAGTAGCAGAAATAGAAAGGCTAGAAAGCAGCATCATTAATACAAGCATTGATGAGCTGCACCTAATTGCCGTCTTTTCGATTTTGATATAAGGCTATTGCCTTCATATAATTTTGTGCGCCCTTCATGGTCAAGTCATTCATAAACCCATCAAGCTCCGGATGGTTTTGTTTTACCCATTGCACCAAAGCGACCTTTTCTTTTTCCCAAAGATCAAAACGGGCATCAATAAAATTCATGGTTTCTATTTTGGCTATTTTTCCGGATTTGAAATAGAACTTATTCCTTATGGTTACAGGATTATTCCTTAAAAATTCAAATTTCTCAGAACGCACGGCAATAGTGGCAACAGGCTGCCTGTCTTTATTTTCTATTGAAATCAATTTGTATTCCGGCTTAAAGACAGAGTCCCATTTAAATTTCTCGTAATAACTATCTCTTGAAAAAGGCATTTTAAAATCCCCTTCAGTAGTGATTAGGCTATCGGCCAGTGTTATTTTTACTTGATTGTAATC
>CAYGUO010000219.1:0-4239 GCA_964353095.1 uncultured Flavobacteriaceae bacterium
AAAAATATGAGCCCTCAATAGCTTTGTTTGTTGCCGATGACGATGCTTTAATCTTTTACAGCGCTATTGCTGGTTTCTGCGAAAATCACCTAAAAGCCAAAGGAAGGCTTTATCTAGAAATCAATCAGTATTTAAGTTTAGAAACAAAAGCGTTGTTTGAAAATCATAATTTTACACCCGTAGAATTAAAAAAAGATATTTTTGGAAACGACCGAATGCTAAAATGTTATAAAACCAAATAATGAAGAGTGTAGTTGTTTTTTGTGGGAGCAGTGAAGGAGTAAATGATAAGTATGCTAAAGATGCGTATCACTTAGGTAAAACCCTTGGTCAGCAAAAAATTAAATTGGTTTACGGTGGTGCTAAAATTGGTATTATGGGTGCGGTTGCTAAAGGGGTGCTAGAGGCCAGCGGAGTTGCTATTGGTGTGATACCTGAATTTTTGATGAAGAAAGAGGTTTTTCATCCACAGCTTAGCGAACTTATCATCACACAAGATATGCATGAACGTAAAATGAAAATGCATGAACTTTCCGAGGGTATTTTGATGTTACCAGGCGGCTACGGAACTTTAGAAGAGTTTTTTGAAATGCTTACTTGGGCGCAATTGGGCTTGCACCAATATCCTATCGGAATTTTAAATACCAATGGATTTTATGATGCCTTACTGGAAATGATGCGACACATGGTCAACCAAGGCTTTGTAAAGCAAATCAATTATGATATGTTGCAGGTTGATAGTACTATTGATACATTACTTGAGAAAATGAAAAACTATGTGCCAGTTCCAGTACCAAAATGGATAACCAAAGAACAAACTTAAAAAAGAGATTGCTGCTTTTGCAGAATTGAAATTGAAAATGGAGATACCTGATAAAATTACCGCTTTACGGAACGAATTGCGAGAGCATAACCATAATTATTATGTTCTCGATAATCCTACCATTAGTGATTACGATTTTGATATAAAACTTAAAGAACTTCAAGCCTTAGAAGCTGCTCACCCCGAGTATTATGATGCAAGTTCACCAACGGTTCGCGTTGGTGGCGCAGTGACCAAAAATTTTAAGACCATTGTTCATGAGAGCCGAATGTATTCTTTGGATAATTCCTATTCCAAAGATGATTTAGAAGATTGGGAAAAACGTATTCAACGGATTTTAGGAGACGTTCCCGTAGCATTTACTTGTGAGCTTAAATATGATGGTGCTTCTATAAGTATCACCTATGAAGAAGGAAAACTAGTGCGTGCCGTTACAAGGGGAGATGGTTTTCAAGGGGATGATGTAACCGCAAATATCAAAACAATAAAGTCAGTGCCCCTAGAATTAAAGGGTGATTATCCAGCAAAATTTGACATCCGTGGTGAATTAATATTGACCCTAGAAGGTTTCGCTCAAATGAATCAAGAGCGCTTGGCCAACGGTGAAGAGGCTTATATGAATCCCAGAAATACAGCTTCTGGCAGTTTAAAATTACAAGACAGTGCTGAAGTGGCGAAAAGACCTTTGGAATGTTTGTTGTACAGTATTGTGGGTAAAAACCTCAATTTTGAAACCCAATTTGATATGTTGGAAAAAGCCCGCTCTTTGGGTTTTAAAGTGCCAACAGTAGCCAAATTATGCAAGACTACAGATGAAGTAATGCAGTTTGTAGATGCGTGGGATGTAAAACGGCATGATTTACCCTACGAAACAGATGGTGTCGTGGTTAAGGTGAACAGTTTAAGGCATCAAGAAGAATTGGGTTACACGGCCAAAGCCCCACGATGGGCCATGGCCTATAAGTTTAAAGCTGAACAGGTTGCCACCGTGCTCAATGAGATTACCTATCAAGTTGGTCGTACAGGAGCTATAACACCAGTGGCAAACTTATCACCTGTTTTGTTGGCTGGCACCACGGTAAAACGTGCTTCTTTACATAATGCCGACCAGATTGCGAAACTCGACATTCGTGAAGGTGATACTGTTTTTGTGGAAAAGGGAGGAGAAATTATTCCTAAAATAATCGCTGTTGATTTTACCAAGCGGCCGGCAGATTCCGTTCCTACGGTATATAGAACCCACTGTCCGGAATGTGAAACACCCTTGGTTCGTAAAGAAGGAGAAGCACAGCATTTTTGCCCAAATGAAACAGGATGTCCTACGCAGATAACAGGGCGGATCCAACATTTTATTTCAAGAAAAGCGATGGATATTGAAGGTTTGGGAGGCGAAACAGTAGAATTACTTTTTAAGGAAGGCTTAATAGCCAACTATGCCGATTTGTACACTTTGACCAAAGAACAAGTAATGCCCTTGGAACGCATGGCTGAAAAGTCTGCTGAAAATCTAGTGAAGGGTGTCGCGGCCTCCAAAGCAATACCATTTGAGCGTGTTTTATTCGGATTAGGAATTCGCTATGTTGGTGAAACCGTTGCCAAAAAACTGGCAAAGGCCTATAAAAATATTGACGCCTTAATGATAGCTACTGCCGAAGATCTTGTTGCGGTAGATGAAATAGGCGAACGTATTGCAGAAAGTGTGGTACAGTTTTTTGGTAATGAAACCAATCAACACATTATAGCACGTTTTAAAAGTTACGGACTGCAATTTTCGCTTTCAGAGGAACAGTTACAAAACCAGTCAGATAGCCTAAAAGGCAAAACCTTTGTCGTTTCTGGAGTATTTGAAAGTTTGGGTAGAACCGAATTAAAAAAATTGATTGAAGATAATGGTGGCAAGGTAGCTTCTGGTATTTCCTCAAAAACCTCATTTTTGGTTGCTGGTGATAAAATGGGTCCTAGCAAACGGACCAAAGCAGAAAGTCTTGGTGTACCTATTATTTCAGAACAAGAATTTTTGGAGATGGTTTAAATTCGCTGATTTTAGTTTCTAGCTTCCAACCACTTATCAACCCTTCTTTTAGCGTTCGTTCTAATGTCCATATAGTAAAAGTTGATATCTGCGATGTGATAGTTTTTTTTACGAAACATAAAGCTCCAAGGAAACCTGGGTTTATTGGCCCAGAGGATACCATTATGAACCTGCGCATCTACACGTTTTGGAAGTACCTTATCGAAATTACGTAAAACGGCTCCCTTATTTTTAGCTTTGGAAACATAGGTGGTGTCAATTTTCCAACTTAATGGATTTGTTACCAATATAGAATCGCCAAGGGGCTTGTCATCTGGCACATAATCTCTTTTGAAGGTACGCCATGAAATGGTACAGTTTAATCCATCAGCATCTTCGCAGGGCCAAATTCGTTCAAAATAATCTTTAGGGACTGGTAGTCCAATTAGGTAGGCGACCACAAGTTGTTGCTGCAATGGAGTACCATCAAAAAACTCTTTGATTAATGGCCCGGCATGGGTAGTCCCTTGACTATGACTGGCTATAATGATAGGTCTGCCATTATTATAATACTTTAAATAATGTTCAAAAGCATTTTTGACATCTGAATAGGCTAGGGCAAAAGCTTTTTTTGCTGAAGCCTTGTCATTGGTGCTGTAGCTGATTAAATGCGCTTGACGGTACCGTGGGGCAAAAACACGTCCGGCAGCGTTAAAGGCACTGGCTTGAAATTTAATGGTAGAATTATCTACTCTAGTGTTCAAGACTGAATCCGTAATACTCGGATTCCATGATAAATTTTGACCCTTATCATTATAAATGGTAGGATGGATAAAAAAGACATCAGCAGCTAAATTTATTGGTAGCGCCGCGTCTGAACCGGGAATCAAATCTGAATTATCGCGTTTGTCAGGGTGCGCTGCCCAATGCTTTAGGTTCCCATAATCAACAGTACTAGGGTTATCATTCCTGAATTCTGTGACAGGGCCGTAGGTTTTGCAAGACAATAAACAGAGAATAAAGAGGCAAAGTATACTAAATCGAATCATATGGTCTAATTTAGAAAAAGAAATGATAACGAACACTACAAGACGGTTTTGGTTTGTACTACTTTCAAGTTTTGCCTTTTTGGTACGCTACCGTTATTTTAAAAAATGGTTTTGGATTCCCTTAATAGTCTTGTTAATTGGTTTTGTGATTCCACAACACCTGATAGTTCCCGTAAAAGGAGCAGAAACAAATGCTTGGGCAAAAGATTCCTTTTGGGCGTATCCTTGGGGAAGCTCCATTACCCATAAGGGAATTGATATTTTTGCCGATAAGGGCACCCCAGTAATTGCATCTACCAACCGCATTGTCATATACACTAATGAAGGAGGAAAAGGCGGTAAGTCGGTAATGGAGT
>CAYGUO010000220.1:0-4238 GCA_964353095.1 uncultured Flavobacteriaceae bacterium
ATATAATAACTCTGTCATCCCGACGAACTACTTTAGTACCCTGGTAATTGAATTATTATCAGGGTTTTTCATTTTTAATAAATAAAAGTTTTATTGAAAATTTTTCTTTTGAATTTCAATTTGAAAATGGCTATGGCATTTATGCAATGGTCGTGTTGATCATTTTAAACTAAAATCGTTATGAAATCAAGGTAATTCCCGAATTATTAATTCAGACCTTCTATTTTTCTCATTTTCATCTTTTGAACATTGCTCCCAATCAACACAATTGTTCAATAATTCATTTTCGCCATACCCTTTAAAAGAAATAGTATTGGCATCGACACCCAGCGCAACCAAATAGTCAAATGTTGCCTTGGCCCTTAATTGGGAAAGTCTTTGATTGTAACGTCGCGAAGCTTTGGCATCAGTATGTGATTTCACTTCTATTTTCAAAGATTTATTTTTCTTTAAAAAATCACCTGCCTTATCCAAAATGAGTGATGCGTCCTGGCGAATCTCTGAACTATCCAAATCAAACAAAATTGGTTTTAATCCTAGAGCAGCTATCAAATCACTACCAATAGCCGGAACCAATTGCTCTGGTGCTTTTGGTAACATAACATCAACCTTATTGATTTGACCGATAATCATGTTGAATGCGGTACTTTTTGAATCGTAGGCCTTTTTATTGGCCACTAATATCAAGTCATTTTGCGTACAGTCTATATCAAGATTAAATGCCCCATTCTCATCGCTTACCACAGTGGTAACAATTTGGCCAGAGGCGTCCACTATTGAAACCTGAGCTTCAGAGATGACCTGTTTCGTTTCTTCATCTATGACCGTTCCTTTTAATTGCGCTAAACACTCAAATTGTAGTGGTTGATTTTCTTGAAAACTATAAATATCGTCTTCGCCAGCACCTCCATCACGATTAGAGGCAAAATATCCTTTGCCTGAGGCGTCTGTAATAAAAGAAAAATCATCTTGCTGACCATTGATGGGTTTTCCAATATTAAGAATTTCAGAACTTGAACCATCAAGTTTGGTAGCGAAGATATCAAGTCCGCCCAAGCCTGGATGGCCATCAGATGCAAAAAACAAGGTGCTTTCAAATACAAAAGGGAAAGTTTCACGGCTTTCCGTATTAATTTTATTTCCTAGGTTCTTGGGTTCTCCATAACTGCCGTCTTCGTTGATTGCTACGCTAAAGATATCTGAGGCACCAAGCGTTCCGGGCATATCAGAAGAAAAGTACAATGTTTTTTCATCCGCGCTTAATGCAGGGTGCGCAACAGAATAATTAGCTGCATTGAAAGGTAACTCGGTTACATTGGTCCATTGGTCTTCTACCAATTCTGCTCTTAGAACCTTAAGCCTACTTATTCCTTTTTCATCGCGTTTAAAGCGATTGTTATCCGCATTGTTTCGCGTAAAATAAACCGTTTTTCCATCACTGGTAAAAACCGCAGAAGATTCATGGGTCTTTGAATTGAGTTTCGATGAAAATTTTTGCGCATTGCTCAAACTACCCTCTTGATCAGCTTCGGCTACATAAAGGTTTAGAAAGGCACCATTATTCCACTGGTGAATTTTCCTTGAAGTTAAACCCGTATCTCTGGCTGTTGAAAAGACAATCATTTCTTTATAATACGAAGGGGAAAAATCAGAAACCGACGAATTGATTTGAAGATTTGAAATATCGTATCTTCCAGAGTTCTTTTCTATTTCTTTTAAATAGTCTTTTTTTCCAACAAACAAACTGGCACGATTGTCATTTAACTTTGCGGCTTTAAAGCGCTCCATGATAACATCAGATTTTTTATAATCTCCGGTTGACTTAAGTACTTGGGCGTATCGGTATAAATATTCTTTGTCGATATCTGCTCCCTTTAGGTCAACCAGTTTTCCATACCAATTGGCCGCTTCTTCATAATTGGCATTTAAATAATTTGCATTACCCAGACTTTCATAAATCTCTTGTTCTGAATACCCTTGTTTTATCAATTCTTCATAACTGGAAATGGCATCCATAAACGCATAGTCGTCAAATTTCTTTTCCGCACGTTGTATTTTACGGTCTTGGGCTTTTATTCCTGAGCTAACAAAGAGGCTCAAAAGCAGTAGTAATTTTACAGTATTCATCATGGCTTAAAAGAATCTCGGGGTTAACACTTTATTATATCTGGTCTTGAATTCATAACGAAGAAAAACTTCGAATGAACCATCATTGAATTGGGTACCACCTAAGGCCGTTGTTTCACGGTCATACGCCAAACCTATCATTAATTGGTCGGTGAGCTGCATTCCTGCCAAAGCACTTATTGCTGCACTCCATCGATAAGCGGCACCGAAAGAAAATTTTTCCCTGTAAAGAAAATTTGCAGACAAATCAGCCTGTAGGGGCGCACCTTGAACGGCTTTCAATAAGACAGCGGGCTTAAACTTTAAATCATAGTTCAAATCAAAAACATAACCTGATATCAAATACCAGTTCATGCGCTCTTGTGCTAAAAATGAAGTTCCACCGGTAGTACCTGATCGTTCAAAATGTTCCGTGCGTAAAAAGTTTGGAACTGATAGGCCTGCATAAAATTTATTGGTGTGATAATAGACACCCGCACCAAAATTTGGGGAAAACTTTCTATCAATATTTGGAGGCGCCGACGGGGTGCCCTGATTTTGAAAGTTACGCAACTGATTAAAATCCACGTTCAAAAAATGACCTCCTGCCTTTAGTCCAAAAGAAAGTTTTCCATAGTCAGAGGTTGGTACCGTATAAGAAACCACACCATCAAAATAGGTATCTTGATTGGTTCCATTACCAATTTCATCATTAACAACCGACAAACCAATACCAACACGTTCTGAAACAGGAGTATTGAAGTTAAAAGTTTGCGTTCTTGGCGCACCGTCCAAACCGACCCATTGTGAGCGGTGAAGGGCGGCTATGCTAAATACACCTCTTGAGCCTGCATAGGCGGGATTTACGGAAAGCGTATTGTACATATATTGTGTGTATTGTGCATCTTGCTGGGCGTTCATTTCCAAAAGAAACCCAATGCTAAAAACAAGTGTTATTATTATTTTTTTCATCTTAGTTTGTTTTTCTTTTGATTATCGATTGATATATAAATACCCAGTTCTTGACTTACCTTCACCATTAGTGGTATAGTTAATAATGTAATAGTAAACCCCTACTGGAAGTTCTTGAGACTGCTGTACTGTGGCCCTTCCATTCGAAATCCCCCTGAAAGCATTGGCAGTATTATCATAACCCCTTGCTTCAAAAACCTTAACGCCCCATCGGTTATAAATCTCAACCGTATTATCTGGGAAAGCTTCGATGTTGGTAATTCGGAATACACCATCACCAATATTGGGATCAACCAAATCATTCTCAATTTCAATATCGCAACTTATGTCCGGTGGTGGAGAACCTCCTCTTGAACTACAGGCATCTAATGGATCGGTACCATCCGCTACTTCTTGGCCATCGTTTATACCATCACCATCAGTATCTGCAATATCAGGATCTGTGTTTGCTTCTATTTCTTCGTCATTGGTCAGGCCATCTTCATCACAGTCACTTGTTCCGAGTGGTGTTCCATTGATGGAATCACAGTCATCTAATGGATTTGTGCCATCAACTACCTCTTGACCATCAGATATGCCATCGCCATCCGAATCTGGATTCTCAGGATCTGTTCCCAATAGTTCTTCTTCACTATTTGTAAGTCCATCACCATCACTATCACATTGGTCATTCGTGTTATCTGGGTCACAAGCATTTAATGGGTCTGAGTCATTTGCAACTTCCTCTCCATCGGAGATGCCATCGTCATCTGTATCTGGATTGTCAGGGTCTGTACCTGCAATGGTCTCATCATCATTTGATAGTCCATCATTGTCACAATCATCTGTGCCCAGTGGTGTTCCGCCAACAGAATCACAGGAATCGTTCGGGTCGGTACCATCCAAGGCCTCTTGACCATCAGAGATACCATCACCATCAGTATCCGCAACGTTGGGATCTGTTGTTTCCCCATCCGGATTGGCCGGTGTGCTTGGGTCATCAACTCCCGTAGTCTCTTCATCATTGGTCAAGCCATCGTTGTCACAATCGCTCGTGCCAAGTGGCGTGCCACCAACGGAACTACAGTCATCGTTGGGGTCCGTGCCATCCAAGGCCTCTTGACCATCAGAGATGCCATCACCATCGGTATCCGCATTATTTGGGTCTGTTGTTTCCCCAT
>CAYGUO010000221.1:0-4178 GCA_964353095.1 uncultured Flavobacteriaceae bacterium
AAAGAAGTTTCTAAAATGGCTCATGAAAAAGGTGTTTTAGTTGCTGTTGATGGGGCACAGTCAGCAGGGATGTTTAGTATAAACCTGAATGATTTGGGATGTGATTATTATACGGCTAGCGCTCACAAATGGTTGTTTTCACCTAAAGGTATTGGGGTTTTCTACGCAAAGGAAGAAAGTCAAAAATATTTAAAACCCTTGATGGTGGCGCGCGGGCATACTGACAAAAGTATTCGTCGACTAGAAAATTACAACACTCGAAACCTGCCTGAGGTTTTGGGGCTAGGGGCGGCTGTTGATTTTCATAATACTATTGGGGCAGAGCGAATACACCAACGTACTTTTGAGTTAAAACAATATTTTCGGTCTAAGGTTGAGGGTGATTCACGCTTCCAGCTGAAAAGTCCTACCATAGATGAACTTTCGGCAGCTATTCAAGTAGTGGAAATTAAAGGCCAAGACGTAAAAACCGTAAAACAAAAACTTTGGGATGATTATGGTATTGATTGTAGACCTATGAGCAGCCATAATTTAAATGCCCTGCGCTTATCGTTTGCGATTTATATTACCAAGAAAGATATTGACTATTTAGTAGCGGCTTTAAATAGCTTGGCTTCATAGTAAAAGTATCGTGTTTTATCAAAGGTGCCATTGCGTAAAGACCTCGTTTTTTTGGGTTCACCACATATTTTGAGCCTTACGCATCATTTCTTTTTGATGTCGGTCTTCTCTACATACATTTACTATGTAATAATTCAGAAAGTAAATTTTTTCATTTTCATATAGTGTTCTCGTAAAAGAGCCTTGGTCGAAAGACGGGGCTCTTTTTAGTTTTACTCATATCGTATTGATATACAGTGGAAAAGGGCTTCAAAAAAGGATAATGTATTCAAAACCCCTTGTTGACCACAAAAGCAGCTAGGTTCACAACAATAATTTCAAAAGTATGAGGTCTAAGGCTACATTTACAGTGTAATAATCGAATAACAATTTTTTCATTTTCATATAGTGTTCTCGTAAAAGAGTCTTGTTTTTAAACAAGGCTCTTTTTAGTTTAAGGCGATTTGACCTTTGGTTTTTCTTTTGGTAATGGTAATCGTTTACTTGTTTTCATATCGGCATATCTTGGGTCTTGCACATAGGCCTCTTTCTGCATTTTAGAAACAACAATACTTAAAAAGCCAAATTCACTGACCACTTTACCATAAGAACGATAAATACCCTTACCCCTAAATTTATATTTTGCCGCTGTAGGGGGAAACAATACCGTGTCAAACACTTCACCAAATTGATCTAAAAATGTGGCAAAGTACATGCGTTTTCCATGATGCGTTCTGGTGTTTTTTACTGTTACTAAGTAACCGTATATATCAATATTCTTATTTAGATAGCATAATAAATGATGTTGACCATTTTTGCTTTTCGGTTCTTCTAATAGTAAATCAAAGGGACTGCAAAGGGGAAACCCTAATAATTCCCATTGTTCAAAAGCAGTTTCTAAATGGGTTGTATTCAGTTTAGGAATTTTGAATTTTTGCTGTTTAGGCGGAAATAATTTTGGGTATTCCAAACGTTTGTTCTTTGATAACATCAAATGGGCTTTCCATAAAAGCTCGTGCTTATTTATTTCTGTAAAACGAAACGCATCAATCCTAATTAGAATACTGAGCTGTTCTACAGATATGGTGACCCTATCAGCAAACTCTTCTAGTGAAGAAAAATTTCCGTTGCTACTGCGTTCTTTTATAATACGGTGCATAACGCGTTCTTCTAAATCACGTAAGTACATCAACCCTAGGTAAAGGTGTTTGTCATAAATGCAATTTGCAATATGGCTTTTATTGATACATGGGGCATGAATAGTAGCGCCAAGCATTCGCGCATCATGAATGTAAAACTCAGCGCTATAAAAGCCCCCTCCATTATTGAGTACTGCAACCATATACTCTAACGGAAAATAAGCTCTTAAAAATAGACTTTGGTAGCTTTCGACGGCATAAGAGGCTGAATGACCCTTTGCAAAGGCATACCCGGCAAAACTTGCTACTTGATGCCATATTTCGTCAATCAAATGTTCACTATAGCCCTTTTGAATACAATTGCTTCGAAATTTATCCTTCACTTTTTCAAATTCTTCTCGTGAACGGAACTTGCCACTCATACCACGGCGCAATACATCTGCCTCGCCTAAATCTAATCCTGCAAAATGGTGTGCCACCTTGATTACATCTTCTTGATACACCATAACGCCATACGTTTCGGGCATAATATCCAACATTACGGGGTGGGCTTTTTCTTCGGTTCTGCCTGGGTTTCGATGTCTGAGAATGTATTCCCGCATCATCCCACTTTTTGATACGCCAGGGCGTATGATTGAGCTTGCGGCCACTAATCCTAAATAACTATCAACCTCTAATTTTTTAAGTAGCATGCGCATGGCCGGTGATTCCACATAAAAGCAACCCATACACTGAGCTGTTTTTATCATCGTATTGATAATAGGGTCTTTGTAAAAGGATTTTACATCATGAATGTCAAAATTGGCCTTACTGGGCTGGTTGTATTTTACAATTTCAAGGGTGTCTTTTATTTTACCAAGTCCTCGTTGTGCCAAAATATCAAACTTATACAATCCAACATCTTCTGCAATAATCATGTCGTATTGTGTTACCGGAAATCCTTTTGGTGGTAAAAAGGTTGCTGAAAAATAATGTAAAGGCCGTTGGCTTATTAAAATACCACTGGCGTGAACACTGAGGTAATTTGGCATTCCATGAATCAATTTGCCGTACTTGAGTACAAGTAAGGCCATAGTGTCCAAGGTTGAGACCTGAAATTGGCCATCACTTAATTGATCAATTTCTTCTTTTGGCAAACCAAATACTTTGCCCAACTCACGAATAACCCCTTTCTGTTTAAAAGTAACGTAGGTGCCTACTAGGGCAACATGGTCAAATTGGTCAAAAATATATTGGGTCATCGCTTCGCGATCACGCCATGAAAAATCAATATCAAAATCAGGCGGATTGGCCCGATAAAGGTTAATAAAACGCTCAAAATACAAGTCTAGCTCCATAGGGTCTACATCAGTAATACGAAGTAAGTAGGCAACAATGCTGTTCGCGCCGCTACCTCTGCCTACATAGAAAAAACCTTGTTCGCGAGCATGGTTAATAATATTCCAATTGATTAAGAAATAAGATACAAACCCCATTTTTTTTATAAGGTTGAGCTCTTTTGTAAGTCGTTTTTGAATACTGATGGTTATCTCAGGATAACGATAGGGCAATCCGTTTTCACATAATTTTTCTAAAAGTGCATCATCTTCTTCTTTACTATTGGTGTAATATTTTAAGTTTTGAGGTTTTCTGTTTTTTGAAAAATCAAAATGAATGGAACACTGACCAAGTAGTTTTTCTGTGTTTTTAATGATGAATTTATATTCTGAAAATGCAGCTTTTAAATCGTTGACATCAAGCATTTTTTCATTTTCATCGGCCTGCTCATCTTCGGAAAGTTTACTGAGTAGAACATTCTTGTCAATGGCGCGTAGTAAGCGGTGTGCGTTAAAATCACGTTTGTTTCTAAACGTGACGGGCTGTAATATCACGAGTCTATCTTTTAGTTTTTTCAATTTTGAAAAGGGGAGGCGTCTAAGGTCTTTTATAGAAACGCCTATAAATTCATGAGGCTGAAAATCGTCGAATTCATTGATTAGTACTTTTTCAAATGAATAAATGATAAAAGCATTTTTGAAATCGGGCGCACGTTGTGGAATGGTCTTTTGCTTATGCAGGTGGTATGATAAGAACGAATTCAACTCTTCAAAGCCAGTATTGTTTTTTGCAATTGCTATAAAACAAGGATCAACCCCATTTCTAAAATCAATACCAACAATGGGTTTGATGTTGCATTCAGAAGCTTTTCTAATATAATTGAGACAGGCTGAGGTATTGTTAATATCGGTTAGTGCCAAATGCGCTATGCCGTTTTTTTGAGCCAACCGCAAGAGTTCCAGTTCGGAGAAGGTTCCAAAGCGAAGGCTATAATATGTATGACAGTTAAGGTAGATGTGTTAAGCTTTAAGTTTGGGGCTATGTTGAATTTTTTGATATTTCTAGTTTTATGTTTTCAGTCCGGTTTTTCATTTTTGCCTACTGCCTACTGCCTACTGCTTC
>CAYGUO010000222.1:0-2727 GCA_964353095.1 uncultured Flavobacteriaceae bacterium
GCTAAGTTTGGACAAGCTAGTGCAACCGTTGTAATTGAAGAGTTTCTTGATGGTATTGAGTTGAGCTGTTTTGTGCTTACAGATGGTGATAATTATAAAATACTGCCAGAAGCAAAAGACTATAAACGCATTGGAGAAGGTGATAAAGGCCTCAATACGGGCGGAATGGGCGCTATATCGCCCGTGCCTTTTGCCCAAGGAGAATTTATGCGTAAAGTGGAAGAACGCATCGTACGGCCCACCATATCAGGTTTAAAAAAAGACAATATCCCTTATGTAGGTTTTATTTTTATCGGACTGATAAAAGTGAACGGAGAACCTAAGATAATTGAATATAATGTTCGGTTGGGAGATCCAGAAACCGAAGTGGTCATCCCTAGAATTAAGAATGATTTGGTTACAGTTTTTAAAGCAGTTGCTACAAAAACCTTAAGTGAAATAGATTTGGAAGTGGATGAGCGTGCTGCCGTTACCGTAATGACCGTTTCCGGCGGATACCCAGAAGCTTATGAAAAAGGAAAAATAATTACAGGTTTAAACAGTGTTCAAGAGGCCATTATTTTTCACGCGGGCACAATTAAAAATGAATCAGGTATAGTTACCAATGGTGGTAGGGTTCTGGCGGCAACTTCTTATGGAGATAACATCGAAGTGGCATTGGATAAGTCCTACAAAAATCTTAAAAAGATAAGTTTTGAGGGGATGTTTTATAGAAAAGACATCGGTTTTGACCTTTAATGTAGCGCTCTAAACAAATAGTTTAGCGCAGTTGAAACTATAAGTAAGAGTGTGAAGTAATACTTTTATCTTCTTCGCCGTTATCATTAAAACTCTTGAGTTGACCCATCCAATAAACAAATGCGATGGAACCAATAATCATAAAGACCCAGTTGATAGAATTGGATAAGGTCCAACTATCCATGAATCTGAAAGGATCCATAGTATATTTAAATATGAAGTTTACAAATAAGTCTTCAATGCCGTAAAAAAATGAGCTCATCTTGATTATATTTACTTTACAAAAATAGTAAAACCTTAGATGATTTCAAGTTTTTTTAGCAAAACAAAACCGATAAACTATTTGGTCACATTAGGGTTTTGTACGGCACTTTACTTTTTTGTTGTTTTAAAATCGGACGATATCGTTTATGGTTTTGATTTTTTCTCGTCAAAACTCACTGCTTTTTTGTTCTTGATTTTGACACTTTTTTCCATAAATCCAATCATTAAGGCAAACAAATTGGCCGAATTAAACTCTTTTGCCATACTTTTTTATGTGCTTTTATTGGCTGCCTTTTTACCGTCTTTGTTAAGTGTTAAAGTAATTATAAGTAATTTTTTAATCGTATTGTCCATAGACAAAACCTTAGCGCTAAAGTTTGACAAAAGGATAAAGTATAAGATTTTTGAAGCAGCTCTTTTAATTGCTTTTTCAAGTATTTTGGTAGAATGGACCCTTGTTTTTTTACTGCCCGTATACTTGGCCGTTTATGTGTATTGCGGTTCTCAGATTCGAAACTGGCTTATACCCATAGCTGCTATCATAACAATGTTATTATTGGTAATGGGTTATGCCGCACTCTTTGATAATTGGCCGTTTTTTCAAAACCATTTTAATTTTCATATCAATACCACATTTAATTACGTCCAATTTTTGGGTGTGGTATGTTATGTGTTGATTACGCTTGTATTCACCTTCATTGCTTTAATAAAATTGAATAACAAGGGCATGGGCAGAATACTTTCGCTACGCCTGCTCTTCTCTTATTTTTTAATCGCTGTACTATTGGTTTTTGTATCAGAAGAATATGGGAAATTTGTGATGCTATATAGTTTTCTTGCAGCTTCGATTTTTCTTGCCAACTATTTGGAAACTATGGCCAAGAAAAGATTAAAAGAAGCATTGCTGATGCTATTTATCTTAACGAGCTTACTAATAGCTTGTTTCTACCTATTTCAATAACGTATCTTTACCAAAATTGATGAATATGTTCACTACGCTAGCAAATACTATTTTTCAAAAAAGTATTCATAATTACCATATTGAAGATAATGTTGACCAAGCTTTTCACAACCCGTATGATAGTGGTAGTGTTGAGCATTTATTGTACAGAAAAAATTGGATCGATACGGTACAATGGCATTATGAAGATATTATTAGGGATCCTAATATAGACCCCATTGCTGCCCTGACCTTAAAAAGAAAAATTGATGCTAGTAATCAAGACAGAACGGATTTGGTCGAATATATTGACAGCTATTTTTTAGAAAAGTATAAGAATGTTGAAAAGGATACCAATGCCGGTATTAATACGGAAAGTCCCGCTTGGGCCATTGACCGTCTTTCCATTCTAGCCTTGAAAATATATCACATGCAACAAGAGGTTGATAGATCTGATGCCTCAGAGGAGCATATTGATACGTGTTCTAAAAAACTGGCCATATTGTTAGAGCAGAGAGAAGACCTTTCAAGTGCAATAGATGCATTACTTGATGATATTGCGGCGGGCAAAAAGTATATGAAGGTTTATAAGCAAATGAAGATGTATAACGATGATGAGTTAAATCCTGTTTTACGTGGTCAAAAAGGGTAATACAAACCATGTATTGGTCATTCGTCTTTCCGCAATGGGAGACGTTGCTATGTTGGTTCCCTGTATTTTGGCGCTGATTAAAACTTATCCAGCCCTTAAAATTACCATACTTACAAGAGCACGATTTGAACCC
>CAYGUO010000222.1:2827-4159 GCA_964353095.1 uncultured Flavobacteriaceae bacterium
GAATAGGCATTGCCCCTTTTGCCGCTTTTAAGGGTAAAATGTACCCTTTGGATTTAATGGAAGAAGTCATTAAAAAACTAGTAAAACATCAAGAGTTTAAAATTTTCTTGTTTGGTGGAGGTGAAAAAGAAGTTTTGACTTTAGAGGCGATTGCCCAAAAATTTGGAAATAATCTAGTGAACCTTGCCGGAAAACTATCCTTTAAAGAAGAATTAGCGGTAATAGCGAATTTAGATGTGATGTTGGCAATGGATAGTGGCAATGGCCATTTAGCAGCTAATTATGGGGTTCCTGTAGTGACCCTGTGGGGAGTGACCCATCCTTTTGCCGGTTTTGCCCCTTATGGCCAACCAAAAGAAAACTCCCTTTGCGCAGATAGAGATAAATTCCCGTTAATTCCTACCTCTATTTATGGCAACAAGTTTTCGGAAGGCTATGAAAAAGCTATGGAGACGATTACCGCAGACCGCATTTACAATACAATTGTTCAAACGGTAATTAATATCTAATTAAGCAATTGCCTTTTCTGAGATAGAATAAAAGTAGTACCGCATTTGTTGCAGGCACTGATATTTTAAATCTCTTGAGTTGCCTTCTACCATCAACGTACGTATACCAAAGTAAGAAGATATGATATAGTTTGCCGCACTTTCACAATCTACAAGATGGTTTACATAACCGTCTTGTTGCCCTTTTTTGAAAAGGGAGATTAAGTTAATTTCCCAAATTTTTAAAATATCCAATAAATGTCTGTTGATTCTTGGATTTCTATTATTGAACTCAGCAATAAAATTGGATAACATAAAACCATAATCATTGGTATCATTAATAGCTTTATCAAATTCATTTTCCAACATATCAAGTAATAAGGGAAAAGGACTTTGTTTATAAGATGTTGGTTCAACCAAAAGGTCAAGCGTACGTTGTAAAATCAAATTTTGCGCAATACTCAAGAAAAAGTCTTCTTTTGATTGAAAATGATGCACAAAAACATCGTGTCCAATGGCTAAGTTTTTTAAAATAGCCTCTAATGAAGTATTGTGATAACCATTTTTATAAAACAATTCAAGCCCTTTGGCTCGCATTAAATGTAAGGTTTTACTGTTTTCTAGGGTAATTTCCATAAGATTTGGTATCTGAACTTAATTCGCTAAGTAGGTTTGTTTGACAAATTTCCGAACAAATAATTGTAGGATAAATCTTATAGGATTATCTGCATTTATAATCGATATGCGGTATAAATTCTATCCGCATTTGGGATATTTAAAATAACACGAAACCACTTACCGATAAAAAGTGTCATTAAACGTGGAATAAACCAAATGACTGTTG
>CAYGUO010000223.1:0-4153 GCA_964353095.1 uncultured Flavobacteriaceae bacterium
GAGAGGCATTAGCTTCTATTGCTGCAATTGCCCATGTAGATTTGCAAACAAAAGAGGCAGGGGCGGAAATTGGGAGCCATTTTAAAATAGAAGGGAGTAAAGTGGTTTTTCAAGAAGCGACAGTAACTCCTAAGGGAACCTCGTTGGCTGTAAAGAATTTATTTTTTAATATTCCCGCACGACGAAATTTTTTGAAATCGAATCAAGTTGAACTTCGGCATATCACTGACGAGTTTCAAAGAGTGGCCTTGGTGCATCCTTCGGTAGCATTTCAGTTTTATAACAACGGTTCAGAGTTGTTCAATTTGCCCAAAGAAAATTTTCGTCAGCGTATCGTTCATGTTTTCGGAACCCGAATGAATGAGCGTTTGGTGCCTGTTGAAGAAGAAACTGAAGTGGTAAAAATAACGGGTTTTATTTGTAAACCTGAATTTGCCAAAAAGAGTAGGGGAGAACAATTTTTCTTCGCCAACGGAAGATTTATTAAGAGTCCTTATCTGCATCATGCCATTGGCGCGGCTTTTGAAGGTTTGATTAAATCGGACAGTTATCCAGGATATTTTTTAAATTTAGAAGTGGACCCTTCTTCTATTGACATCAATATCCACCCAACAAAGACAGAGGTCAAGTTTGATGACGAAAATACGCTATATGCCATACTACGTTCTACCGTAAAACATAGTCTAGGGCAATTTAACGTTGTGCCTGCATTGGATTTTGAGCACGATAATAATTTGGAGACTCCCTATGCATATCAGCAAAAGGAAGCCGTTAGGCCTACCGTTACGGTTGATTCATCGTTTAATCCGTTTGAGACCATTGACATTGGGCAAAAGTCATATTCAACACACCGAAAAGAGAGTGTCAAGGGTTGGGAAAACCTTTATGAAGACACCGGGGATAACGACGCTTCTTTTAGTAGCGTTCAATTTGAAGCTGAACTTGAAGCTCCGGAAATCTTTGAAAATCAAGATGAATTTATAGAGTCCCAGCAAACTACTTTCCAATTAAGGCGAAAATATATTGTAACCTCACTAAGATCCGGAATGCTTTTTATTGACCAAAACAGAGCACACCAAAGGGTTTTGTTTGAAAAATTTGTAGCGCATGACGCAATGAAAAAAGGGGTTAGCCAGCAACTACTATTTCCTCTGCAATTGCCTTTTTCTAAAACAGAAATTGAGCTTTTAAAATCTCAGCAGAAGGAGCTGACAGCCTTAGGCTTTGTAATGACATTTACGGATGAGCAAATTACCGTGACCGGTATCCCAAATGTAATGACAGAAAGCTCAATTGGTGCAGTATTGAGTGATTTGATCAAGAATCATCAAAACCTTAATGATAGTCATGAAAAGGTTTTGCAGTCTGAGATAATCGCAAAAATATTATGTCGTTCTTTAGCGGTTAAAAATGGTCAAGTACTGGCACCAAAGTCGCAATTAGCGCTGGTAAATGATTTATTTGGCTGTAGCGATCCAAAACTTGATCCGTTTAATAAAGTAATATATGTCACTATTGGCGCAGAAGAAGTGGAGAAAAAATTTATTTAGATGGGTAGATTAACAGATGCAATTAAACATTTATTGATTATAAATGTGTTGTTTTTTTTGGCAACACAATTGTACGGGGATCAGATGTACCATCTGTTTTCGCTTTGGTTTCCAGAAAATGAGAATTTCCAACTATGGCAAATTATTTCTCACATGTTTATGCATGGTGGATTAATGCACATTGTCTTCAATATGTATGCCCTTTGGGCGTTTGGTTCTCCTTTGGAAAATGCTTGGGGTCGAAATAAGTTTTTATTCTTTTATTTCTCGGCAGGTTTAGGCGCTGTCTTGATACATACAGCAGCAAATTATTATTTTTTTAATCAAGGTTTGGACGCTATCGTTGGTAGCGGTATGTCAAAAAGTCAAGTGCTTGAAATAGTAGCAAGTGGGCAATACAGTCCTGCTTGGTACAGTGTAGCTGGGCAAGATACTGTAGCCGCTTTTTTATCCGCTTTTAATACGCCCGTTGTTGGCGCTTCAGGAGCGGTATATGGGGTGTTGGTGGCTTTCGCTTTTATGTACCCTAACGCCGAGTTAATGCTGATTTTTCTCCCTGTCCCAATTAAAGCGAAGTATTTTGTACCACTAATTATACTAGGAGACGTGTTTTTTGGTTTTACGAATACAGACACAGGCATTGCTCACTTTGCCCATATTGGCGGTGCCTTAATTGGCTTTATTATTATGTGGTACTGGAAGAAAAACCAGTTCAATAAAAACAGATGGAATTAAAATGACAAACGGAGGATTACAATATCAATTTGCACGGCTCAACATTGCTGAAAAGTTAATAGCGATCAATGTTTTGGTTTTTTTATTAGTCAATTTGTTACCGGTATTATTCGGCTTGTCAAGTGGTGCTATTTTACAATGGTTTGAAATGCCAGAAGATTTTTTGGCTTTTTTGTCAAAACCATGGACGCTGGTTACCTATGCTTTTGTGCATGGTGGGTTTGGTCATATTTTTTGGAATATGATTTTGCTTTACTTTTTTGGAAAAATCTTTTTGAACCTTTTTGATAATCAAAGGTTCATAGCGGTATACTTTTTAGGTGTTATTGCTGGTGGTTTGCTATTCATGTTCGGCTATAACGTATTTCCAACTTTGTCAGACACCAATGCGATTTTATTAGGGGCATCTGCAGGAGTAACGGCGATTTTGATATTCGTTTGTGCTTACATTCCAAATCAAGAGGTTCGGATTATATTCTTTAATGTCAAATTATGGCAATTGGGTGTATTCGTCATACTGAAAGATGTATTTACCTTGTCAATGGGTGAGAATATTGGCGGTATGCTTGCCCATATTGGCGGTGCCATATTGGGCTATATTTACGCTAGACAATTGCTGAAGGGTAAAGACATTGGAGAAGGCTTCACGAAACTATTGAATACTTTGGGGAATATGTTTAAACCACGGGAAAAGAAAGCTCCAATGAAAACGGTTTATAAAAAGAATACGACGAAGCGTAATTCAAAAAGTGTTGATTACGATAAAGAAGCACATCAGCGCAAAATAGATAGTATTTTAGACAAAATAAGTAAATCTGGATATGAGAGCCTCTCTAGGGCGGAGAAAGATTTTTTATTTAAAGCAGGTAAAGAAGATTAAATTTAAAGAGAACATTAAATGTTACATAAACTTATTTTTTTTTTCAATCTTTTGGTTGTGTCTTTACTACTGCTTGCCATCTTTGTTTATTATACAGGTACGGAATATGCACCGGCTCTGGGCGTTCTAAGTTTAACTGTTCCCGTTTTAATTTTTATCAATCTCATATTTGTGGTGTTTTGGGTGTTTAAAAAAAAACACCAATTTTTAGCTTCTTTAGTCATTTTAGTTCTTGCCTATGCGGTATTTGGTACATTCTTTAAGTTTACTGGAACGAATAATAGCACGGATGATGACCTTAAGATACTCACCTTCAATACAAGAGGCTTTAATAATAATGGAATTATAAACGAACTAGATATTGATGTTAAAATCATCAGTTTTGTGAATGATTTAGATCCCGATATTATCTGTTTTCAAGAGTTTTATCATATCAAACAATATAATGGTAACTTTAGTAAGTATCCATATCGATTTATTGATTTTGATGAAAGCAAACCCAAGGGAAAAATAATACAGGCAATTTTTTCCAAATATCCAATTCTAAAAAATACTGTTTTTGATTTCCCAAAAAGTGGCAACAATGCCATTGCTGCAACAGTTTTAATTGAAAAGGATACTCTGGCTATTTACAATGTTCACTTTGAATCTTTTGGCATCGTGCCAGATGCAGAAGCCTTAAGCAAGGATAATTCTGAAAGACTTTTTAAAAAAGTAGCAAAAGTTTTGGTTAAGCAGCAAGAACAATCTTCAACAATTCAAGATGATATTGAGAAGAATCCACACAATACTATTCTTTGTGGGGACTTTAATAATACTCAGTTTTCAAATACATATAAAAGTACTAGTGCCGATTTTCAAGATACTTTTTTAGAAGCAGGCTCCGGATTTGGAAGAACACTAAGCTTATTCGGCCTACCCATGCGAATAGATTATATCATGGCAGATGAACATTTTGAAGTAACCTCGCATACCAATTATGACGTCA
>CAYGUO010000224.1:0-4150 GCA_964353095.1 uncultured Flavobacteriaceae bacterium
GGGCTACTGATTCTAAATATGCCTTATTATCTGCCATATCATTATAATCCGGGAAAGTACGCTGCGCCGCCATATACGTTAAGGCGACAATACTACCCCATTCATTCATCGCGTCAGCTTTATACAAAGACTGCATTACTTTATGGAATGATAATGCCGAAACATCCCAGCCCTTAGTCGTAAAGTCATACTTTTCATCAGTGTATGCCCTTCCCTTACGCACGTTAACCGACATTCCTATGGAATGAAGCACAAAATCCAATTTCCCGCCTAAAATCTCAGTGGCTTTCGCTACCAAGTTCGCCAACTCTTCTTCATTTGTAGCATCTGCAGGAATAATTTCAGAGCCTGTTTTTTCGGCCAAGGTTTTTATCTGACCCATTCGCATTGCAATTGGTGCATTGGTTAAAACAAAGGTCCCGCCCTCTTCATGCACACGCTCTGCAGTTTTCCAAGCAATGGAGTTTTCATCCAATGCGCCAAAAATGATTCCTCTTTTCCCTTTTAATAAATTATAAGACATTTTGTTTAGTGTTGAGTTAGGTTACAAAGATATTTAAAAAATAGTGATAGCTTATTATTGCAAAAGTTGTCTGGCATGTGCCAAAGCAGAATCTGAAAGTGTTTTACCGCCTAACATTTCTGCCAATTCGTTAACACGGTCTTCTTGAGAAAGCTTTCGCATACCCGTTCTTGTTGACGCTCCAATTTCTTCTTTATATACTTTAAATTGTTCTAGCCCCTTTGACGCCACCTGTGGTAAATGGGTAATCGAAAAAACTTGCATATTTTCTGACATTTTTGCCATAATATCACCCATTTTTGAAGATATTTCTCCAGAAACACCTGTGTCTATCTCATCGAACATCAAGGTTGGTAAGTTTTCATAGTCTGCCAAAATTGACTTTATGGTCAACATGATACGCGATAGTTCTCCACCTGAAGCTACTTTTTTCAACTCCCCATAGTCCGAACCTTTATTTGCCGAAAATAAAAACGTCAAATCGTCTTTCCCATTACTTTTAAATACTTTACCTAAGCTTGTCTCTATTTTAAAACTAGCAGAGGGCATGCCTAAAGACGCTAAATTAGCTTTGAGTAAGGTGTTTAATTTTGGAATGATATTAGTGCGTTTTTTATGAATTTTACCCGCAACTTCGTTTAGGCTTTTCTCTTGAGCTGCTACCTGTGCCTCTTTATCTTTTAAAGCCGATTCTATGTTCAGGGAAGTTGCCACCTTTTCACTAAGTTCATCTTTTATTTGAATTAATTCTTCCACAGTAGCAGCTTGATGTTTTTTCAGTAAATCATGAATAAGCTGTAATTGCCCATTGACTTCTTCTAGTCGATTTGGGTTTACTTCAACATCTTCCTGTAATTTCTCAAGTTCAGATGCAATATCTGCAAGTTCAATGGCAATTGATTGTACCCGTTCATTTAATTTCTGAAACTGCTTTCCAAAACCACTTAATTTTTGACATGCCTGTTGTAAGAGCGATGCGCCATTCAACAATCCTATTTGTTCTGAATTTAACATTTGATCACCCTGTGACAAAAGCTCCATGATATGCTCTACATTACTTAACTGCTCATACTCCTCTTCTAGGGCTTCTTGAATACCCCTTTTTAAGGGTGCTGTTTCTAGCTCCTCCAAAAGAAAGCTATTGTAATCAAGCTCTTTGGTTGCCTTTTCTTTAAAAGACAGAAGTTCTTCAAGCTCTTTTACTACTTTTTTATAGCTGGTAAGATGCGTATGGTATTGCGCAAGGAGGTCATGATTTTCGGCCAAGGCATCAATAACTCTAAATTGAAATTCATTCTCTGTTAATTGTAAAGTTTGATGTTGAGAATGCACATCAACCAATCTGTTGCCTAAACTTGATAATATATCAAGCGTAACAGGCGTGTCATTGATAAAGGCTCTTGATTTTCCGCTAGGTAAAATTTCCCTTCTTAAAATGGTATAGGTCTCATAATCCAAATCCTTGTGATCAAAAAAAGACTTCAAATTATAGTTGGAAATGGCAAATTCTGCCTCAATTATACACTTGTCTTCTTTATTTTTTAAGGATGATAAATCCGCACGTTTTCCTAACACCAAAGAAAGACCACCCAATAAAATTGACTTACCAGCACCTGTTTCCCCAGTAATGGTTGTAAAACCTGAACCAAACGAAACGTTCAGTTCATCAATTAAAGCGTAATTTTTAATAGCTAGTTTGGTGAGCAATTCAAAACAATTTAGAACCGCAAAGATATAGGTTATCGCTATAAAAAATCAATACTTTATCTTATTCCAAGTGGTGGAGTAAAAAGGAGCAACCCGATTAAGGCTTTCTTTTAGTTTAACAATATCAACTTTAGGTCCGTCAGAAAAGATATTTTGAATTTCTTCAGACTTAGCGTCAAAAAAAGTTTGTATCAAAAATGCGTTGGGTCTGCGCTTGATCAAAGTTTCAAATAAACGGATACTACCCGCAATAACTTGTTTGCCATTACTGTTATTATCGCCAAGCACATCCATTCCCTTACGATGGTAATTGTACATGGCTATGCGATATTCCTTAAAGGTGTTGGAGAGTAAGTCATCAATTAAATCAAATCGGGTTCTGTTGTCTTGGGCTGTCTGTGTCCAGCCAGAAAAACCAGTACCTTGTGCTTGGGTGACAATGTTTTGGGCTTCCCTAAAATACTCATCACCACCTTGTAAACTAAAAGTATCCGCATCCAAGCCTAAGATGACGTAGATATAATAGGATATCACCCCTATGAGGTTAGATTCAAATGCATTAGGGTTATAAACCAACGGTTCAAACTCTTGATATTGAAAATTAAAGGAATTGTCCTTATAATTAAACACCGAAGTTTCATAAGAAGTATTAAATACGGGTCTGGAAGATTGTATTTGAATATTTGCTTCAAAACGATCTGACTCATATTGGGTTACGGTAATAAACATTCGTGCGTTAACCCGTTCATTTTCAGCATAGACCCTATCCGTCCATTTGTTTTTATTCACAAAATCACTTAGTGAGCGCTCTAGTGTTTTAAAAATTTGTTGATTGGTTTGGTTTACCTGATCCGAATTGATTGTAATAGTGCAGTTCAATTCTTGTGCTGACAAAAAGACCGTTGAGAATAAAAATAAAAGAACTGCTAAAACCTTATGCATTGCTAATCAGAATAATTTCTTGCCAAATGTCAGAAGCCACTTCAGCTTTGGTCTTTAATTCAAACGCTTTTACATTCAAATTCTTATCTATAAAAGTAACTTTATTCGTGCCGCTGCCAAAACCCGCACCTGCATCCTGTAAAGAGTTGAGAACAATAGCATCTAAATTCTTTCTTTGCAATTTATCTTTTGCATTGGTTAGTTCATCATTGGTTTCCAAGGCAAACCCTACTAAAAACTGCTGCTTCTTCTGCTCACCCATTGATTTTAGAATATCCTTAGTGCGTTCTAAAGCAATATTCATGTCATCAGTAGGTTTTTTCTTTATCTTCTCTTTGGCAATATGCTTAGGCCTGTAATCTGCTACCGCTGCTGCGCTTATTACCACATCCATGTCAGAAAAATATTGATGAACCACCTCGTACATTTGTTCTGCCGTTGTCACTCTTTTTAAGGTGATATGTTGATGTGTTACGGTTAAACTTGAAGGACCTGAAACCAATATCACCGTTGCACCTAATTTAGCTGCCTCTCTCGCTAATTCAAAACCCATTGACCCTGTGGAACGATTGCCTAAAAACCGAACAGGATCTAGAGCTTCATGTGTTGGACCAGCAGTGATAAGAACTTTCTTAGCTGACAAAGGTAGCCCTTTGGCTAAATGCTGTTGTAAAAAGGCCACTATATTCTCCGGCTCCGCCATACGCCCTTCCCCTGATAATCCACTTGCCAATTCACCTGATTCTGCCGGAATCATGATGTTGGAAAAAGAAGCTAATTTTTCAAAAGAAGCTTTGGTGCTAGGATGTTTGTACATATCCAAATCCATCGCAGGAGCGAAATATACAGGACATTTTGCTGAAAGATAAGTAGCCATTAAAAGGTTGTCGCAAGCCCCATTGGCCATCTTGGATAAAGTATTGGCAGTTGCAGGTGCGATAAGGAGAATGTCTGCCCAAAGCCCTAAATCAACATGGT
>CAYGUO010000225.1:0-4104 GCA_964353095.1 uncultured Flavobacteriaceae bacterium
ATTGTACAAAGGTCTTGTTGGAGATATGCTTGTATCGCCATTTCAAGAACTTTTTTAAATATGCTTTTGTGCTTGGCATTACAAGTAGCTAAGGTTATTCAAAATTAGCGCATTATTTCAGATTGAAGTGCTTCTAAATCTGATAAATAGATTTGACGCAATGTTTCCACATAAGGCCTATTATTGTAGAATTCTTTTTTGAAGTCATCTATGGCTTCTTCAGTTAGGCTTAGCGCCTTATTGGTGTTTCCTGCCGCATATAAAATTTTTGCCTTATAATATTTAGCGTCAGCCGTTTGTTTGAAGTAGGTGATTGCTTTATCAAAATCTTCTAAAGCTTTTTCTTGGTCTCCAGATTCGTAATAGGCAATACCGCGATATAAAAAGGCTTCCAATTCTACCCAGTCTTCACCTGAATCTTCCGTTTCTTTGATGATGTGCTTGTCCCAATAGGCTATTGAATTTTTATAATCGTTCAATCCTAAGTAGGCTACCCCTCTCCAAAAATCTACGCTGTGTCCTTGTAGATAATCTATATAAGGGGTTAAGGTATCAGAAGCGTTAAAATCTGCAATGGCATTTTTATAATCACGGTAGAACCATAGATAAAGATAACCGCGCATAGGTTGCCATATTGAGGCATCTAATTTTACAGCTTTATCTATTAAAGGTTTCCATTGTAATGGCATGCCTCGCTTTAAGTAGGGTATTGAAATTTCTCTCCACGCAGCTGCGTTTGTTGGGTCTAATTTTAGAATAGAGTCCAACATGGTCATCGACTTTGGGGTACCTTGAATTGGTTTGGTGTGATCATGGGATCCAAATTCTTGCTGAAACAAGGATTGTGCTAAAAGCCTATTTTCTTCAGCCGTATTGTTTAGTGTTGTTTTTTTACAAGCAATGAAAAATAAAACAAGCGATGTTATTTTAAGGAAGGATTTCAGCAATTTCACCATTTTCAATTTTATAGATTAAATACATATAGCTTCCTCTTGGTTTCTCCTTTACAATAGGGACTTTCCAATTTTCTTTTTTTGAGCTTAACCTTACTAATTGTTTAACAAGTTTTGGTGAAAATACAGTAGGTTTATAAGTAACATCTAATTGATTTACTTCCATGTTACCAACTTCACCTTCGCAGTTAATGATAAAACGAAGGTTTAAAAAACCATTGTCTGAATCATTGGCTACCTCGAAATTTTGCCGGATGTATTTTCTAAAATTAGGTTTGCCTCCCTTGAAAATGGGTACATAGGTGGCTGCACTGGCAAACCAACCAACGGTGTATTCTTCATCACATCTTTTAAAAGTTGGAGTTTCATTCGAATTTTGAAGAAAGCCGATATAATTGGCGTATTTATCTTCGTTTATATCATACTTGCCTTCTACTTGATAATACACATATCCAAGCCCTAAACCAATAAGTAGCAAGATTCCAAATAAAACATAAAGAAGTATTTTAACCCACTTTTTCATAAGAATCTAAAATAGCAAGAATTTTCAGATTTGCCTTGTATTTAGGGGTAAAGCGTCTTTATGGTCAGAATGACGAAAATCAATATTTTAAAACGTAACCTTTTTTGTGAGTTGCTAACAATCGATTAGATATCCAACTTCAAATGCAACTCTTTTAACTGTTCCTTGTCAATAGTTGCAGGGGCATCAATCATCACATCTCTTCCACTATTATTTTTAGGGAAGGCAATAAAATCACGAATGGTTTCTTGACCCCCTAATATAGAAACCAAGCGGTCTAGGCCAAATGCAATACCACCATGTGGCGGAGCGCCATATTGGAAGGCATCCATCAAGAAACCAAATTGTGCTTTTGCTTCTTCAGGTGTAAAGCCCAAATGCTTGAACATGATTGCTTGCGTTTCTTTATCGTGAATACGAATAGATCCACCACCAATTTCATTGCCGTTCAATACCAAGTCGTAAGCATTGGCTTTGACTTCGCCTGGCTGCGAATCCAACAAAGCTAACTGCCCTGGTTTAGGTGATGTAAATGGGTGGTGCATGGCGTGATAGTTTCCTGTTTCTTCATCTAACTCCAATAGTGGAAAATCGATGACCCAAAGTGGAGCAAACTCATCGGCTTTTCGCAAATCCAACCGTTCCGCTATTTCCATGCGAAGCGAACTTAATTGGGCTCTAACCTTGTTTTTATCACCAGAAAGCACACAGATTAAATCACCTGGTTCGGCACCAGTTACTACTGCCCATTTTGCTAAATCTTCTTGGGTATAGAATTTATCTACGGACGATTTATAGGTGCCATCTTCATTGCATCTAGCATACACCATTCCTAATGCGCCAACTTGAGGTCGTTTTACCCAATCGGTTAATTTATCAATTTCTTTGCGGGTGTAGGTATTACCTCCTGGTATGGCAATACCCACCACTAGTTCAGCCGTATTGAAGACGTTAAACTCTTTGTGCTGTGCAACCTCATTAAGTTCCCCAAACTCCATTCCAAAACGAATATCGGGCTTATCATTACCGTAGCGTTTCATAGCATCATCATAGGTGATTCTAGGAAAGTTTTCCACGTCAACGCCCTTTATTTCCTTTAAAAGGTGTTTTGTCAACCCTTCGAAAGTATTGAGAATATCCTCTTGTTCCACAAAGGCCATCTCGCAGTCAATCTGTGTGAATTCAGGTTGTCTATCCGCTCTTAGGTCTTCATCTCTAAAACACTTTACAATTTGGAAGTATTTATCCATTCCGCCGACCATCAAAAGCTGTTTAAATGTTTGCGGTGACTGGGGTAGGGCATAGAACTGCCCTTCATTCATTCGACTTGGTACCACAAAGTCACGTGCACCCTCAGGAGTTGATTTAATCAAGTACGGTGTTTCAACATCAATAAAACCTTCATCTGAAAGGTATTTTCGAACTTCCATAGAAACCTTATGCCTAAAAATAAGATTTTCTTTAACTGGATTTCTGCGAATATCGAGGTAGCGATATTTCATTCTGATATCTTCACCACCGTCAGTATCATCTTCAATGGTAAACGGAGGCGTTAATGATTTGTTTAGTACTTTAAGTTCGCTGACCAAGACTTCAATTTCACCCGTCGGAATATTAGGGTTTTTTGAAGCGCGCTCAATAACCTGCCCCTTAATTTGAATAACGGTCTCTCGTCCAAGTGCACGGGCGCGCTCTATAAGTTGGGCAGAGGTTCTTTCTTCATCAAAAACCAGCTGGGTAATACCATAACGATCTCTTAAATCTACCCATGCTACAAAGCCTTTGTCCCTTAGTTTATGAACCCAACCGCTAAGTGTAACTTCTTTATTAATATGTTCTGCCCGCAGGGCTCCACAAGTATTATTTCTGTACATGATGTTTTGCAATATGGTGCAAAGGTAATTAGTATTAACGGTATCTTAAACCAATAAGTGATTGCTTTTTTTTAGCAATTAAAGAGAATTTAGGATGTATTTCAAAGATTTTGGTAAGTGGTTTGTAGAATTAATAGCACTAAATTAAATTGCTAAGTAACTATAAGACAGTTGAATAAAGCATTAATGTAAAATTAATGTTACGTAAAGGTTACTCAAAGGTGTATTTTATGTAAAATAAATTCTATATTTGTATCGTTAATGTAAAGGAAACGTGAATTAAAAAACAGACGATGAAGAGAGGAATCATATTACTAGCAATATTATTTTCAGTGTGCAGTTATGCACAAGACATAAAACCAACGTTTGAAAAAGAAGGAAAAATGGTGAAAGCCACTTACTTTCATGATAACGGTGAAATTGCCCAAACAGGGTACCTAATGGATGGTAAACTTCATGGTCAATGGTACATGTACAGCTTAGAAGGAAAAAAATTAGCCACTGGTAAATATACTAATGGTAAAAGAGCAGGTAAATGGTTTTTTTGGAAAGATGATATCTTGAAAGAGGTTGATTTCGAAGACAACCGTGTGGCCTACGTGAAAAATTGGAATCAGGCAGAAGTTGTTTCTGTGAATAAATAACGTTCCATATCATATAAAAAAAGCCCTAACTATTCGGTTAGGGCTTTTTTTATGAATATGTCCCGTCCTAAAATAAGTTGACACAAATTCGACTTATTTATGAATCATTC
>CAYGUO010000226.1:0-4070 GCA_964353095.1 uncultured Flavobacteriaceae bacterium
CTGGATATTCTTGCCATTAAAGGGCCTTCGGCAGTTCAGCAATATTTAGTAAACGAAGTCCAAGAAGTGTATCGTTTACAGGGGGTAAAAATTAATGACAAGCATTTTGAGGTAGTTGTAAGACAGATGATGCGTAAAGTTAGAATCGAAGATTCTGGTGATACTATTTTCTTAGAGAATCAATTGATTCATAAAAAGGATTTCATTCGTGAAAATGATGAAATATTTGGTAAGAAAGTGGTTGAAGAAGCGGGTGATTCCGATAATTTAAAAGCAGGTCAAATTATTACCGCTAGAGAGCTTAGAGATGAGAATTCTTTATTGAGAAGAGGAGATAAAAACCTAGTAACCGCAAGAGATGCTGTTGCAGCAACTGCTACACCAATTTTGCAGGGTATTACTAGAGCGTCTTTACAGACAAAATCGTTTATTTCTGCGGCATCTTTCCAAGAAACAACTAAAGTATTGAACGAAGCTGCTGTAAGTGGTAAGATTGATACACTAGAAGGTTTGAAAGAAAATGTTATTGTTGGTCATAAAATACCGGCAGGAACAGGGATGCGAGACTATGATAGTATTATAGTTGGTTCTAAAGAAGAATATGACGAAATAATGGCTCGCAAAGAAGAGTTTAAATTCTAAATAAAAAGAAAACCCTGGCTTAACGGTCAGGGTTTTCTTTTTTTAATATCAATAGTATAATGGCTGAAAAAAAACAAAATCAGAAGCAGATTAATATTGAATTGGATGAAAAGACGGCTGAAGGAATCTATTCGAATTTGGCGATAATTAATCATTCGGTATCAGAATTTGTTGTCGACTTTATCAGTATGATGCCAGGCGCACCGAAAGCAAAGGTCAAAAGCAGAATTGTTTTAACCCCACAGCATGCAAAGAAATTTTTAAAAGCCCTTAACGATAATGTACAGCGTTTTGAAAAAGCACACGGTACGATTAAGGATTACGAACAGCCCCCAATACCTTTGAATTTTGGTCCTACGGGAGAGGCATAGATAAAGACTGATAGTTATTTCAAAAGAACTACTTTTGATGAGGATTTTTAACAAACGTATAGGTCAGCTAACTTTTGTTCTCTTTTTATTGATATCATGCGGAAATAACGAAGTAGAAAAAGTTGTAACCCTTCAATCACTTCATAAATACTATATAGCTTTAGCAAAAGAGATACCTGACGATATTATATCGTCCTGTGAAGAACAAAATTCTTTACGGAATATTTTGAATAAAAGTTATATAACACCAAAAATACATTCTTCCATTATGGGGGTTTGGGGTTCCTATGCAAATACTTGCCAAATAATTGAAAACGAACTAGGCGAAATAAAAAGTTATGAACTTACTAAAATAATTGAAGGTAAATTATTGTATCATTTTTATTATGATCTAAAGACAAGTAGGAACGAGGAAAAGGTTACGTTAAAACTTGTTATGAATAAAAATTATGGTTTATCTGAATTTCATATTTATACCTACTCCGGACCAGGAATTAAAAACATTTTGTTTCCTAAATAATCTAGTTCGCTGATTACCGTGGTAAATACCTTAATTATAATTCAAACTCGGAAGTGAAGTGCAATTTAACACTAGGATATTTTTGCTGTGTCATTTGTAAAGAAAAATGAGAATCGGCTAGAAAAACCATCTGACCTCTTTTATCAACTGCCAGGAATTTTTGTTTCACTCTTTTGAATTCTTTGAATTCTTCATTATTACTGTCTGCCTCTACCCAACACGCCTTATGAACAGGAAAGTTTTCATAAGTGCATTTAGCACCATATTCGTGTTCCAATCGGTATTGGATAACTTCATATTGCAACGCTCCTACTGTTCCTATAATCTTTCTTCCGTTTAATTCTAATGTAAATAATTGGGCGACGCCCTCATCCATAAGCTGGTCAATACCCTTGTAAAGCTGTTTGGCTTTCATTGGATCAGCGTTATTGATATAACGGAAATGTTCAGGAGAAAAACTGGGTATTCCTTTATAACTTAGTTTTTCACCACTTGTCAGCGTGTCTCCAATTTTAAAATTACCGGTATCATGAAGTCCAACAATATCACCTGGAAATGAAATATCGACAATTTCCTTTTTCTCAGCAAAAAATGCGTTGGGACTCGAAAATTTTAAATTTTTGTTATGCCTAACATGTAGATAGGGTTTATTCCTTTCGAAAGTTCCAGAAACTATTTTTATAAAAGCTAGGCGATCACGATGCTTCGGATCCATGTTGGCGTGTATTTTAAACACAAAACCAGAAAACTCTTTTTCATTTGCATACACAACACGTTCTTCCGCTTTTTTTGGACGTGGAGGAGGTGCTATTTGCACAAAACAATCCAACAATTCTCTTACACCAAAGTTGTTTAGTGCAGAACCAAAGAAAACAGGTTGCTGCTTTCCACCTAAATAGAGTTCTTTATTGAATTCAGGATAGACGCCATTGACCAGTTCCAGGTTATCGCGTAGGTCCTCTGCAGCCTTTTGGCCAATAATGGTCTCTAATTCGGGGTTTTCAATGTCATTGAAAGCAATAGTATCTTCAATATTCTGCTTACTATTACCACTAAAAAGATTTATATTTTTTTCATAAATATTGTAGATTCCCTTGAAATCGTACCCCATTCCTATTGGGAAACTCAGAGGTGTAACTGATAACCCAAGCTTCTGTTCAACTTCATCAAGTAAATCAAACGCGTCTTTACCTTCTCTATCAAGTTTGTTGATAAAAACAATCATTGGGATATTCCTCATCCTACAAACTTCCACCAATTTCTCAGTTTGTTCTTCGACCCCTTTTGCAACATCGATAACAACGATGACACTATCAACGGCAGTTAGTGTTCTAAAAGTATCTTCCGCAAAATCTTTATGTCCTGGAGTGTCAAGAATATTTATTTTTTTATCCTTGTAGATAAAGGCAAGAACAGATGTTGCAACTGAGATTCCTCTTTGACGTTCAATCTCCATAAAATCACTGGTGGCAGATTTTTTTATCTTATTATTTTTTACTGCACCAGCTTCCTGTATTGCACCGCCAAATAGGAGTAATTTTTCTGTTAATGTAGTTTTCCCAGCATCAGGATGTGATATAATACCGAATGTTCTTCTTCTCGCAATTTCTTTTTCAAAACTCATTAAAAAAAGTTTAAGCGAAAATAAGTTAAAATTATTCAGTGACATTCAAATAAGTATGGTTTCTAATTGTTGATAGTTTTAAAATAAAAATCAAAAAAAATAAGAGATAGATTACAAATTGAGAGTAATTTTCGCTTTAAAATATGAAAGATGCTATATTTCGAAGAGCTATAAATCCAAGTTCGAGGAATTTGACGTATCTAATATAAACAAGAATTTGACCTTTTGTCGAGTAAAATAGGTGTTTGTGTAGATAAAAACTATCTATGCAAAATAAATCTTGATTATTTGATAGATTTAAGTGAGTATTGATTACCCCATAATCTCTACAGAATAACCTACTGAAAGCGTGGTGATTAGTTTAAAACAACTAACGCTATGAGTAACACTACATGTCAATTAGATTTTAATTTGTTTTTTAAAGGAAAGGCTTCCTTATACCTTCTTGTTTCATCACTCTTTTTTTTGAATTTAACCTTTGTATTTGCTTCACATGTTATTCCAACAGATGACTATGATGGGGATGGGGTTTATGACGAAAATGATATTGATATTGATGGAGACGGTATCTTGAACATATTAGAAGACGCTAATTTAGACGGCGATAATTGTTATTGGACAATTCCTACCGATACAGATTCTGATGGTGTTCCGGATTATTTAGATTTAGATTCTGACAACGATGGTATTTTGGATAACTTGGAAGCACAAAATTTCCATACCTATGTTCCACCTTCGGGAATTGATGAAAATCATAATGGCTTAGATGATATTTATGAGAATAACACTCCCATAGGTATTGATCCGGATGATAGCCGCGATTCTGACGGATTTCCAAATCAATTGGACATCGATTCGGACAATGACGGTATCCCCGATAATGTAGAGGGCCAGCCGACGGACGGCTATGTTC
>CAYGUO010000227.1:0-4065 GCA_964353095.1 uncultured Flavobacteriaceae bacterium
CTACAGTGAAAAACATATCAATTTCATCAAGCAGAGTTTAGAAGACCTACAGCGGCAACTCCGTCCTTTCGAAGTCACTATTTTAGTGGTGGCGGAAGACATTCTAAACGTTTTCAAAAAATTACATACCAAAGAGGTAATTGAACAGTTGTTTTCACATCAAGAAACGGGTATGAAAATTACCTATGATCGCGACAAACAAGTGGCCAAATGGTGCCAACAAAATGGGGTTTCTTGGCAAGAAAGTATTCAAAACGGTGTTTTCAGGGGGATACAAAATAGAAAAGAATGGAAAAACGACTGGGTGGCATATATCAATCAGCCCATTCCCAAAATAAATATTACGGAAGGGCATTTCTATTCAGTACTTGAAGTGGATGCTATCGCCAAAAACCTATTTAACCCTATTTCCTTAGCAACCCAGACGGATAAAAACATACAAAAAGGGGGAACCCATACTGGGGTGAAGTATCTAAACACCTTTTTGAACAAACGGATAAGCGGTTATAATACCCATTACTCAAAACCAGCAACCTCGCGACTTCACAGCAGTCGACTTTCTCCTTACTTGGCATGGGGCAATTTATCTACCCGTCAAGTTTGCCAATACGCAGCCAATCATAAAGAAAACCTTAGCAAACGAAATTTGAGTTCTTTTTTATCTCGCATGCGTTGGCAAGCACATTTCATTCAAAAATTTGAAATGGAAGGGGAAATGGAGTTTATGAGTGTGAATAAAGGGTATCATCAACTTGTAAAAAAACCACAGCCCCAATTACAGAAAGCTTGGCGTGAAGGTCAAACCGGAATTCCATTAGTTGATGCTGCAATGCGATGTTTGGTGACCACAGGCTTTGTGAATTTTAGGCTAAGGGCAATGCTAGCTTCCTTTTTCACACACTTGTTGTGGCAACCTTGGCAAGATTGCACGGAGCATTTAGCACAAAACTTTTTAGATTTTGAACCGGGTATCCATTTTCCACAACTGAATATGCAATCTGGCGAAACGGGTGTGAATACGATCCGTATTTATAATCCCATAAAAAATAGCAAAGAACACGACCCAGAAGGTGTTTTTATCAAAAAATGGGTTCCAGAATTGGCTCAGCTTCCAAAAAACTCTATCCATGAACCGTGGAAAATTCCAGCGATGGAAATGGCTTTTTTAAATTTTGAATTGGGAACAGATTACCCCAAACCTATTGTTGCCATTGATAAAATGAGAAAATTTGCCAGTGATACCCTGTACGCCTATAAAAAACATCCTAAGATTAAAAAAGAAGGTATCCGTATCATAAACAAGCATACTTTACCTGGCAGGCCAGTTTGGGACCAACACGATTAAGAGCGCTAAAAATTTAATGAAAACCAAAGGCTTTAATACTACTACAAGTTTGAGTATATTTAATGACGATAATTACCAACTTAAAAAAGAACACCGATGAAAAAAACCGTAGTACTATGTGCATTAATTACCTGTAGTTTCTCTGTAGTCGCACAGAAGATGAACAACAATAAAAAAGCCGTAATTGCCTCTGTAGAAAAGCACAAGGCTGAACTGATTAAAATAAGCGATTCTATTTGGGCATTGGCAGAGACTGCCTTTAACGAGAGTGAATCGTCTCGTATTTTGGCCGATTACGCAGAAAAGAATGGATTGAAGGTAACCCGCGGTGTTGCTGATATTCCAACTGCGTTTACAGCGACGTATGGCTCCGGAAGTCCTGTCATCAGTATTTTAGGGGAGTTCGATGCCCTACCGGGCATCTCTCAAAAAGCGAGTCCTGTAAAAGAACCTTTGAATGAAGGTGCAGCAGGTCACGGCTGTGGTCACAATATGTTTGGTACGGCAAGTTTAGGTTCTGCAATTGCCATTAAGGAACTTATGGATGCCGGAAAAATCAAAGGAACGGTTAAGTTTTTGGGAACACCGGCAGAAGAAAAATATTTTGCAAAAGTATGGATGGTAAAAGCAGGACTTTGGGATGATGTGGACGTAAATATTAGCTGGCATCCAGGTGCAAATATTGAGGCCGATGTACAGAGCGGACTATCGTTAATTGATTTTATTGTTGAATTTTATGGTCAGACTGCACATGCATCTGCAGATCCATGGAATGGTCGTAGCGCATCTGATGCCTTAGAATTGTACACTACCGGAATTAACTATTACCGAGAACACGTGCTACCCAGTTCTAGAATTCATTACCATATTCAAGATGGTGGCCAAGTCGTAAACGTAGTGCCTGATTATGCAAAACTTTGGGTTCGTGTAAGAGATCCTAAGCGTAAAGTCATGTTACCTACTTACGAAAGGGTAAAAGCAATGGCAGAAGGTGCTGCAATAATGGCGGATGTGGATTATAAAATTTCTTTGGTTTCCGGTATTTATGAAACCTTGGTGAATAGATCAGGTGGGGAAATCATGCAGCAGAATTTAGAATTACTGGGCCCAATTAGCTATACAGAGGAGGAAACCACCTTTGGTAAGGCTATTCAAAAAGCTACCGGTAAAGAACAAGTTGGCATGGACAGTAGTATCAACCCTTTGCGAGAAACTTTAGAAAACCCCGGTGGTGGATCTACTGATGTAGGTGACGTAAGCTGGAATGTTCCCAATATCAACCTAAGTGCTACCGTGGCACCTAAAGATACCCCTTGGCATTCATGGGCTGTAGTAGCCTGTGGCGGTATGAGTATTGGTCATAAGGGAATGGTCTATGCTTCAAAAGTGATGGCGATGACCATGGTAGATTTATTTGAAAATCAAAAAATGATTGATAAGGTGACCGAAGAATTCAATACCAGAAAAGGTGATGAAGTCTATGAACCAATGATTGACGGCCCTCCACCGATTGGAGATAACTAAAAACTAAGAATTGCTATGTTCGGATTGTTTAAAAAGAAAACAGAAGTAGAAAAATTACAAGAAAAGTATCAAAAGTTGATGAAAGAAGCTTTTGATCTTTCAAAAATCAATAGAAGTGAAAGCGATACAAAATATGCAGAAGCAGACGAGGTTCAAAAACAGATTGACATCCTTAGCGCAAAGGGTTCTTAAAAGAATATGCGTTTTGGGAATGTTGCTACTTTGCAGCATTCCCTTAATTGCTCAAGAAGTTGCAGATGATGGCTTCGGCTTTCAATTTGACCACTATTCTTTTATCGTGAAAAATCTCGCCAAAACAGGGGCTTTTTATAAAGAGGTATTACACTTAGAAGAAATACAACATCCGAGTGACACTATCAACTTTAAATGGTTTAGGGTAAGCGGTAACGGACAATTACATCTTATTCGTAAAGACAATGTTCCGATGGAGCACAGTAAAAGTGTACACTTATGTTTAGCAACACAGCAGCTAGATACCTTGATTGCACATTTGAAGTCAAAAAATATTACTTTTTCTGACTGGGAAGGCAATGTAAATGGTGTCACGCTGCGACCCGATGGTGTGCGGCAAATTTACGTTCAAGACCCTGAAAATAATTGGGTAGAAATTAATGACGCAGCGCACTAAAATTGGATGATGAAAACCGATTGGTAACGGATTCATCCTGTTAGTGTCAATACGTAAACTTTACAATTAAGTCCGATTTTCATCTAAATTAAAAAAATGGACAACACAGTAATACAAATTTTTCAATTAGGGTTTCCTTGGCAAACACAAGACCCATTCCTTTTTGCCGTATATCATTTAGATCATTATCCGAAAGGAAACGGTGAAATGGGGCCGCATGAGGAGTTGCTTTCAGGTCGAAATATTGGTAACGATTTTACGATTAAAGACGGATGGCGTATGTATCATGGAAGTACAATTCCTGGGTTTCCATATCATCCGCACCGTGGTTTTGAAACGATTACCATTGTGAATAAAGGCTATTGCGATCATTCTGATTCGCTTGGTGCTGCTGGGCGTTTTGGTGAAGGAGATGTACAATGGATGACCGCCGGACGAGGCGTACAGCATTCCGAAATGTTTCCCTTGCTGAAGGATGATGAAGAAAATCCGCTAGAGCTTTTTCAAATTTGGCTGAACCTCCCCAAAGCCGATAAGTTTGTAGCCC
>CAYGUO010000228.1:0-4058 GCA_964353095.1 uncultured Flavobacteriaceae bacterium
ATAAAAATAAAAGAACAACAAACGCGTCACTTTTTCTGTCTCTATTCCCAAAAAAACCAGTGTAACAAAGGAGCCCCAAGAAAGCGTTCAACAAAATAAAATCGTATTAAAAAACCGCCCAAAAAGAGTATCAGGCTTATCAATCTCCAGCTTAAAAGCCAAACAGGAACACGAAAATTCAAAGAAGAATAGCACTGAAATGGTTCAATTGCCCGAAGAACCATTTGACGAACTAAAAATGCAAACCCTATGGACAGATTTCGTTCAGCAACTAGAAGACAAAGGCAAAAAAATACTAGCAGCTAATTTACAGGCAGATACACCAAAGTTAAAAGATAATCATGTTATTTGGATAGAGCTTCCTAACGCTACGATGAAGAAGGAAGTAGAGCGGGAACAAAGTTTAATGCTCAATTATTTGAAGGAACAGCTTAATAACCATTCCATTTCGTTAAAAATTACCGTAAACGAAGAAATCGCGAAAAAATTCGCTTTTACCCCAGAAGAGAAATATGAAAAACTTCGCGAAAAAAATCCTGCTTTAGATATTTTAAGACGAGAGTTTGATTTAGATCTATAACAATCATTTTTTTAAGCCTGCTAAAGCATAGATAGCCATCATAATACCGGCAATCAACGAACCCAGAGCTTCTCTTCCTCTTTCAATATTTACGATATCTCCTTCTCCTATGGTTACACCTTCAAACTTTTCAGGCCATGTATAAAAAGTAAAGCCTAAATAGAAAATTGCTAAGATTACGGCCCACATCAACCTAATTTTACCAAGACCAAATAATAAAGAAGCCAATGCCGCCATTCCGTAAATTGCATACCACTTATGCGCGTCTGGGTCATTATATTGTACCACCGCGGCATACACAAACAAGGCGGTGAAAATGAAGGCTAAAATTTTCAAGAATTTATTCATTTGACTTGATTTATGTGTTGTTCTAAAATATTGAAAACCTCAACAGCTTCAATCACTTCTTTATTATAGTACTTTATGTTATTCGAAATAAAAATAGGATAATCTTCCGTATTCTCAGGAATTCGACCATGTGAACCCTTAATCAATTTAGCTTTTAACGGTATAATGTTCAATACCGTTCTAAAACCCATTTTTTTCTTTAGTAGCTTCCAAAGCACCTTTAACATGACCAAGTTATCCTTGGGATCAGTATGCATTTCAACTGGATCATAACCCGGCTTTTTATGGATATCAACCATTCTAGCATAATCCGGTGCCTTTTTATCGTCATCCCAAAAATAATAAGTGAACCAAGAATTTTCATCAGCTACAGCAACTAAATCACCACTACGCTCATGCTTTAAATGTACTTGGTCTAATTGTGATGTTTCTAATACTTTCTCAACACCAAATGTACTTTGTATAATTAATTTAATCGCCTGAATATCTTTCTTATCCTTTACATAAATATGGCAGATTTGATGATCGGCTACCGCAAAAGCTACACTAGCACCAGCATCAAGTAGCTCTAAACCTCTCTCTTCTCTAATCGCTAAATATCCATTTTTTCTCAAAACCCTATTTAGATGAATAGGGTTAGTTACATTCGTTATTCCATATTCAGAGAGTAAAATAATTTGGGTGTTTTCTGATTCGTAGTAGTTGACCAAATCTTTAACAACCTCATCAATCTCATTCAAATCTTTTGAAATCACATCAAAATCATTCCCATATCGCTGTAAATTATAATCTAGATGCGGAAGATATACTAATGTTAAAGTTGGATTATGAAGTTTATCCGTTTCCATAGTTGCATCCGCTATCCATCTACTTGATTTAATTGATGTTTTAGGTCCCCAAAAATTGAATAGTGGAAAAACGCCCAGTTTGTCTTGTAAAGTATCCCTTAAATCAGATGGATGCGAATATACATCAGGTATTTTACGACCATCAGCTAAATAGTTTGGTCTTGGCGTAAGGCTAAAATCAACCGAAGAATACATATTGTACCACCAAAACATATTTGAACAAGTAAAACTTTCATCTTGATTTTTAAGTTTATCCCAAAGTTTAGGAGCCTGAACAAGTTTGTTTGACTGTCTCCAGAACTTTACTTCACATTCATCCTTAAAATACCATCCATTACCAACAATACCATGTTCAGCAGGCCATTTCCCTGTTAGATAGGTAGCCTGTGCAGTGCACGTAACCGCAGGTAAAACTGGTTTTATCAAACTACTTTTTCCATTCTCTAGAAATGACTTTAAAAAAGGAGTATGTTCACCAATCAAACGTTTGGTTAGTCCCACAACATTTATAACGACTGTTTTATTCATGGCAACTGTCTTTTGAACCATTGAATTTCTCTTACAATTGATTCAGAAAGTTCTTTTTTCAATTCTTTGGGCAGCACATCCCAAGTATACGTTTCAATCTCTAAATGATTACAAATTTTATTTTGTTCCAAAAAAGAAATCACTTTTAAAATATGATCCTGAGTAGAATGTAAATGTGTGAATTTATCAAGAAAAATAGGGACGTGAAAATGAGCCCTTAGTTCTTTAGTTTGAGTCTTATTCTGCAACACTACCGGCAAATCGGAGTAGGTGTTTACTTTTCCATCTATAAGTTCTGTAACTTGATGTAGGTACGTTGGTTCATTAAATTTTTCTAACGAGTTCCATATAGCACTATTTTCACCGGCATTAAAAAGTATTTTTAAGGCTGCGCTGATTTGAATTTTACCAACAAGTATATCATTCTTTTTAAACTTAGCAAAGGTATCTTCAGGTTCTTCATAAGCCAGTGAAAAATGACATATATCATAACAAACGGTTACATGTCTTTTGATTATTTTAACCACCTTATTATCATCAAAATCATATTGTTCCTTAAATCTTTTAATCCCTTGAGGTATTAAATAGTTATTGTAAAAATCAAGCACTTCGTCGCTATTCTCTAAAACACCATCGGGCTCAGGTTCAATATCAAGGTGTAAGTAATTACCAGTCTCTTGTTCTATTTGAAATAACTGTATGGCAATTGTCAACATATTTTCAGCACCTATTCTTGTTACATCCTTAAGGGATCCTTCATTTTTAAACCAATGCTTATAAGACACTGGAGAGGTAGAAATTCCTCCAGAAATTCCCTTGGGTACTAAAAAATTCAATTGATGAAATAAGCGTATGGTATAGTCTAATCGCTCTTTAGTCGTCCAATCTGGCTGATGTACATTGTCTTTTACTTCCTCCCCATGAAAATTACCATACGGAAAGCCATTCATTGTAAAAACATATATTTGATTCGCAGATAACCAATTTTTAAATTCTATTAAATTGTCCCCTAAACCTAATTCTTTACTTGCGGTATTAGATAGCCTAAGCCCTATACCAAATTTCTGATTTTCTGCAACTTGTTGTTTTACTATTGGAACATACTCTTTTAGACTATTAAATATAACTTCCCAATTTTCACCAGGATGAATATTGGTACAATAAGTAAGATGATAAAAATTTGAAATCAACATATTAGCAAGATAATTCTTGTTTGGCACTTCGTAATATTACTGCTTTTCGCATTTTATTTAAATCAATTTCATGTACATCAATCTTTTCGCCTATCGACGATATTAAGGTAATCGTCAACTGCCCGCCAAGATGCTCTCTAAACTCTTCCAGTCCATTCAATAACTGCTGAGCTTCTTTATCACTATGAATTGGAATATCTAGCTTAAATCCGATTTTAAGGAATACTTGTAAAATTCTTTCCAAATCACTTTCACTAATTAACCCAATTAAATGAGCATAGGTCACATCAAGAGCAATTCCCATCGCGACTGCTTCACCATGCCTCAGCTCATAATCAGTCATCTGTTCTAGTTTATGGGCGGCCCAATGACCAAAATCCAATGGTCTTGAAGAACCACTTTCAAAAGGATCCCCACCTTGGCTAATATGATGCATATGAATTTCGGCGCATTTATGAATCAATGGAGCCATCGCCTCCATATTTCTATTGGCTAAGTCTTGGGCATTCTTTTCTATATATTCAAAAAAATCAATATCTTTTATTAAAGCAACCTTAAGGG
>CAYGUO010000229.1:0-4045 GCA_964353095.1 uncultured Flavobacteriaceae bacterium
AACCCTGATTATCTTTCTTAAGCGCGTCAAGCTCTTTTGACAATTCCTCGAACTTTTCATTTAACTGTTCTTGCTCCTCCTCTGTGAAGTCCTCTCCGAGTTTCAGTTCAGATAACTCTTTCTGCTTGTCTGCCAACTTCTCCAACTCCTTGGCCAACTGCGCCGCCTTTTCGGTCACATAATACCTTTTTGTCAGTTCCAATAACTGCTCTAGATTGCGCTCGCTATTACTTTGGTTCTTCCCTAACTCTTCCAACTTTTTCTTTAGCGCTTCCTTATCAATCTTATCGGCTATCTTATTGAGTTCTTCTAGTAACTTCTTATTCTTTTCCGCTTCCCGCTCTTGTCGTTCCAGCCGCTCTTGCAACAACTGATTCATTTCATCATTCCGCTCACTTTTATTCAGGTTTTCTTTTAGCTGCTTGCTAAACTTCTGCATCATCGACTCCTGTTGTTCCTGCTTTTGTAGAAAATCCTTTATTTGATTCTTATCATTGAAATTCAGACTATTACTCTCCTTTTGCTTTTCATTGATTTCTTTCAATGCTTCCTTTTGTTCCTTGAAATTCTCTAATGACTTGTCTAAGTTCTCCAAAAGTTCTTGTTGAGACTCTAACTCCTTGTTTTTCAATTCATTGTCATCTAAAACCTTGGTGCTAAACACCTTGCTCTTTACCGATTTGCCATTTCTCAACCCATCATTATCCGCCACTTCAAAATACAACTCATACTCTTGGCCAGGCAGCACCTGAATCCCTGAAGGGAAGGTGTAATAAAATTGTTCTACGTTAGATTTTGTTGTTGCCAGGTCTACACTTTTCTTTTCATTCCCAGAACCTTTCGGATAATAAACCAACTTGATACTTTTTAAACCAATATCATCTGAGGCCAGGCCAGAATAATACGACACATTTGGATTCAAAGAATCAAGAACCTGTTCAACTTTAACCGTTGGATACCCATCTTTTAAGACCTCAAGTCTATACGCTAATTCTTCGTAGTTTTTTACATTATCGTTTGATGTTGCTAGCTTGTAGTTTAAATCGTTATAAACGGTTCTTTCCAACTTAAACTCATTTTCTTCGGCACTAAACCCTATTATACTATCCCCTTCTATAAAATCAATTTGATTTGTATGTAACCCCGTTACTCTCCAACTTACTTTAGTGCCCTCAGGTATGAGCGCATTCCCTGTTCCCTTGAGAATTTCATCTCTTTTTCCTAAATACCTTGGATACCTTAATACCATTTCAAAACCTTGGATAGCAGGGACTTTTCCGACCTTAATTTTATACGTTCTTGAATCGAATCCGTTTGCGCTAAAATAAAAATCCGTTGAATTTACTGGGGCTTGCAAGATGTACTGGAATTTTCCATTAACGGATTGCATCAGTAAGCTTCTTCCGCCCAAAACAATAGACACATTTTCTGGTCTAACTTTTCCTTCAACAGTAAGCTCCAAGACTAACTCTTCATCTTCAAGAATCGATAAATCGTTGTTCAACAATTGAAAAGAAAAGGGTGCTGGAGGTTCGTACGCAATATCATAATTGACGACCCTTTTGTAGGAACCAAAGAACTCCGCAATATTACCGGATACCCAAATCAAACCCACCAATAATAATGGCACTATGGCATACTTGGCATACTTCAGGTTTTCTTTAAAGTCTACCGCCTTTGAGAAAGGGACAGGCTTCATCTGTTCTGACTTTTGTTCCATTGCGGCCACCAACAAATCTGACTCTTCTGTATTCTCCGCTAAATCAAGCAAGTTCAGTAGTTTGTCCTCTACTTCTGTAAAGTGTTTCCCAATTAGCTGTGAGGCTTCCTTATTGCTAATCCCTGTTTTAACCTTGAAGAGATAGAACAACGGCACCAGTATATAACGATACAACAAAATCATTTCTATCATCACAAAGCCAACAAGCAAAGCTAATCTGGCCGAAGAGCCAAGCCATAAAAAATACTCTAGGCCCGTAATTATCAATAGGAATAACACCCCCAGAGTCAAAAAGAGTAATATGCCTTTTATCAAAAGCTTGGTATAAAACTTCTTTATAAAAGCATTCAACTTCTCTAAAATGGTATCGAAACTCCCCAAAATTTATATTATTTCTTACCAAGATAGCCTTTAGTTAAAAAATGGATCGAAAAGATTTTGTTAAATACGATAATCCGTAGTGCTTTATAGGCATTCGTAAATACTATCTTTGTGGCTTAATTTTAGGAAATGAGTCAAAAAGTTAGGGTCCGTTTTGCCCCCAGTCCTACAGGGCCACTTCATATTGGTGGTATCCGTACCGCTTTGTTCAATTATTTATTCGCTAAAAAGCATGGTGGTGATTTTGTGTTGCGTATTGAAGATACTGACCAAAACCGCTATGTTGAAGGTGCGGAAGCTTATATTGTTGAAGCACTGAACTGGTGCGGAATTCCTTTTGATGAAGGCCCTTCGACTCCGCTCAGCACAGGCCCTGCTGAGGATGGTGGTTTTGGTCCCTACCGCCAAAGCGAGCGAAAACAGCTATATGAAAAATACGCGTTGGAACTTATTGAAAAGGGCAAAGCCTATTACGCTTTTGATACTGCTGAAAAACTCGTTTTTCACCGTAAAGACCATGAAGCCAAAGGCAAGACTTTTATCTATAACTGGCATAACCGCTTAAAGCTTGACAATTCCCTTTCGCTTTCTGAAGAAGATACCAAGGCTAAATTTGATTCGGGTGTCCCCTATGTGATTCGTTTTAAGTCACCTCAGGATGAGAAATTGCACTTGAAAGATAGTATTCGTGGGGATATTGAAATCGATACCAATGTATTGGACGATAAAATTCTTTTTAAGAGTGATGGTATGCCTACCTACCATTTGGCCAATATTGTAGATGACCATTTGATGGAGATTTCGCATGTCATCCGTGGAGAAGAATGGTTGCCCTCTTTGGCATTGCATTATTTGTTATATGATGCCTTCGGATGGGATACGCCGCAATTCGCGCATTTACCGCTTATCATGAAACCTACCGGAAAAGGCAAATTGAGCAAACGTGATGGGGAAAAAGGCGGATTCCCCGTTTTTCCGTTATCGTGGAACGAATCCCAAGGATACCGCGAAGCGGGATACTTTCCTGAAGCTGTCGTCAACTTTTTGGCCATGCTAGGCTGGAACCCCGGTACGGAAAAAGAACTTTTCTCTTTGGATGAACTCATCGAAGCCTTTAGTTTAGAGCGTGTGAATAAGTCTGGCGCGCGCTTTGACCCAGAAAAAACCAAATGGTACAATCATCAGTGGTTGCAGTCAAAATCGGATAAGGACTTGGCTGTTTTGTTTGGGACGGTGCTAGCTGATAAAGAGATTCCTCGCGATGCTCGGAATGACAGTTACGTTGAAAAGGTGGTTGGCTTGATTAAAGAACGTGCAGATTTTGTGTCAGATTTTTGGGAATTGAGCAACTACTTTTTTGAAGCTCCAACCAGCTACGCCGAAAAGCCCGTAAAAAAACAGTGGAAAGAAGATACTCCGGGTTACCTCCAAAAAGTTGCTGAAATCATTACTACTACCGAAGACTTTACCTCAGCCAACCTAGAGACCCATATCAAGGCTTGGATTACCGAAAGTGAACTCTCTTTTGGCAAGGTGATGGGACCCTTACGTTTGGTTATTGTGGGCGATTTAAAAGGGCCGCACCTTTTTGATATTCTGGAGATGGTGGGGAAAGAAGGGTGCATTACAAGAATAGGCAATGCCATCAAAACTTTGAGTTAAGTGACTAGTCCAAATCCTGTTGTAGTATCTCAAATTCGTATTTAAAAAATCGTTTGGAAGGTTCGCTGGCATCCCAATTTTCCACATTATAAATATTCCTGCCAGCGCTATTTTGTTTGTAGACTTTTAATACTTCTCCGGTCGAGTTCTTTATAACGATAGAATCAATATCGCTGAAATCGGGCTCTAAATAGGTGTTGCCTATATCAAAACCCTCTTGAAACCGTTCAATTTGATTTGGTTCAATTTCTATGGTTTTGCCCAGTTCTTGAATGGATGACA